>CAKZOY010000329.1 GCA_937138275.1 uncultured Chloroflexota bacterium | reverse complement strand
CAAAAATCCCCCTCCCCGCGGGCGCAGTTGAGGGCGGACGATTCGTCCGCCCTCAACGGGGAGGGGGGCGAGGGGGGTGGGGCATCACTGCCCTACCCAGGGGTGCCCCCCGCCGGATGAAAATCCGACTTTTTCAGCAGCCTCCCCTGGCTGAAGGGGAAAAAGGGGTTTCGGGGCGAGCGGCCTTCGGCCGCCCGCCCCGAAACCCCCAAATTCTCCCTCCCCGCGAACGCCGGCCGCAACGGGGAGGGGGCAAGGGGGAGGGGTGAAGGTGTCCTTGAGAAAGTGCACTACTTTATGAACCAAACGTGAAATGTAAGCCGTAAAGCGTGGGGCGCGGAGAGGCTGAAACCTGCGCGCTCTACGACCCCGGAAAGGAGGAGAGAGGAGTGAAAAAAGCGGGGGTCCGTACGGTATCTGTTGGTCGGAAGAAGAGGATCGCTCTCGTGGCCCACGACAACAAGAAGCGGGACCTGCTGGAATGGGCCCGGTTTAATCGGGACCTGCTGGCCGAGCACGAACTCTGCGCGACGGGGACAACCGGTCACTTGCTGGAACGGGAACTGGACCTTCCGGTGAGGAAACTGCTGAGCGGCCCGCTCGGCGGCGACCAGCAGATCGGGGCGAAAATTGCGGAAGGGGAGATTGACTTCTTGATTTTCTTCTGGGACCCGCTGGAACCGCTGCCCCACGACCCGGATGTGAAGGCCCTCCTGCGCATCGCCGTTCTCTGGAACATCCCGGTAGCGTGCAATCGGGCATCGGCGGATTTCATCATCTCCTCCTCTCTGATGGCGGAGGAATACGAGCGCATCCTGCCCGATTACGAGGCGCACGCCAGGGTGAGAGGGGAGGCGCTCGCCGATGGGGAGTTCACCGGCGAGCAAAGATTATCGTAACGGTTCAGGCTATTGTCCTTCAGCGATTGAAATCGCCCCTCAAGGGCTTGCCGCCGGGCGTCCACCGGCGTGGACGCCGCCCCGGCGACCGCGCAGGCGGTCGCCCGGCACGAAGTGCCCTCCAGGGGCGGTTTCAACCGCTGGCTGAACAGTTACAGATTATCAGCTCTGGAGCAGGTAGAAACCGACCGCCTGGGCCAAGATAGATAACCCGATCTCCATCGCCTCTTCGTCAAAATCAAAGCGGGGGTTGTGGTGGGGAGCGCCCAGGCCGCGGGCAGGATTGGCCGCTCCGACGAAAAAGTAACATCCCGGCACCTGGCGCATAAAGAACGCCGCGTCCTCACTGCCCATCGTTCGCTCCCCAGAAGTTACCGGTTCCGGACCCAATATCGCCTCTGCAGCCCGGCGCACCACCGATGTGACGGCGTAGTCGTTGATGACCGCGGGGGTCAGCGGGGTGATTTCCAGTTCCGCCTGCGCGCCACAGGCAGCGGCGACTCCTTCCAGCACCTCCCGCATCCGCCGGAGCACCACCTCCCGCGCCGACGGTTCGTAGGTGCGGATGGTCCCCGTCATCTCCACCTGGACCGGAATGACGTTGAAGGCATCGCCGCCGTGGACCGCGCCCACCGTCACCACGGCCGTTTCCATCGGGCTGACGTTGCGGCTGACGACGGTCTGGAGGGCGGCAATCATGTAGGCCGCGGCCACAATCGGGTCCACCGTCTGGTGGGGAAGCGCGCCATGTCCCCCCTGCCCGCGCACCACGCAGGTCCATCGCTCCGCGGCCGCCATCACTGGTCCGGGGGTCACATCCACCGATCCCACCGGCCGGTCCGCCCAGATGTGCGCGGCCAGGAAAACGTCGGGACGGGGGTCTTCCAGCGCGCCGTCTTCCATCATCGCCGCGGCCCCGTTGCCCCCCTCCTCGGCGGGCTGAAAGATCAGTTTGACAGTGCCCGCCATACGGTCCCGGTAGGCCGTCAGCAGTTCGGCCAGCCCCATCCCCATCGCCACATGCCCGTCGTGGCCGCAGGCATGCATCCGGCCGGGGACGGTGGAGGCGTATTCGGCCCCCGTCTCTTCGGTGATGGGGAGCGCGTCCATATCAAAGCGTACCATGACCACGGGGCCGGAACGGGCACCCTCCAGCACGCCGATGACCCCGGTTTTGCCGACGCCCGTGTGTACCCAGTAACCCAGTCGCTCCAGGTGGGCAGCGACAATCCCGGCGGTCCGTTCTTCGGCGTAGGCCAGTTCCGGGTGGCGGTGAAAGTCCCGCCGCCAGGCGACCAGTTTGTCGCGGAGCGACGCAGCGGCAGCGCGAAATTCGTTCATTGAAAACCTCCTTAAATCCGTAGCCTTACCGCAGCACCACCCGTCGGAACCGTTCCACGTAGCGGACCGTTCCGTCTGGCCCGTCGGCCCGATGCCATTCTTTCAGCCGGGCTTCCAGGCCCTCCGGGTCGCGGATCTGGGAACGGTGATGGCGGAGGGCCGCCGCTTTCAGGGCCAGAAATTCGGTGATGTCCACCTCTACGTCGGGGTTGGCGGCCCCAGCGATGTAGACTTCCTGCACCTGATGGGGCTCCAGTCCCTCTGCGCGCAGTTCGGGAAACTGGAGGGGGTTGCGGGCGTCGGGAAAGACGGCGTCCAGCGCGGCATCGCCGATGGCGCGGTGGTCGGGATGGTTGAGGTAACCGGACCGGTAGCGGACGGTGGGGTCGCAGGTGATGACGACGTCGGGCTTCCAGCGACGAATCTGGCGGGTCAGGTCCCGGCGCAGGTCCAGCGTGGGGGCCAGGGAGCCGTCCGGGTAGTCCAGAAAGACCACCTCCCGCACGCCCAGGACGCGCGCGGCGGCCCGCTGTTCCTCCTCTCGGATGCGGGCCAACTGTTCCGGGGACATTGTCGGGTCGTCCGACCCGCGCTCTCCGTGGGTCGCCAGGACGTAGATAATCTCTTTGCCTTCATGGGCCCAACGCCCGATCGTCCCTCCGCAGAAAAACTCCGGATCGTCCGGATGGGCCAGGATGACCATAACCCGTTGGGTTTCTGCCATATTCTGCTCTCCGGTTTCCAGGTAAATCCTCCGATGCCCACAAGCGTTATCGCGTTTATGGTTCGTAGTGCGCTACGGAGCGAAGCGGAGTAGCGCCCAGACGCCACTCCGCTGC
>CAKZOY010000328.1 GCA_937138275.1 uncultured Chloroflexota bacterium | reverse complement strand
TTGATCCCGGTTGCCGGTCAGGTCTCCGACGGTAGAGTTGATTTGAGCCAGGGCGATGCGCATAGGCGTGTTACGTTTTACGTATTACGTATTACGTGCTCTACTCCAGATACACCATCAAATCCCCCCGCCCGCGCAGTTCGCGGATGGATTTCATCCCCAGCGTCTGCAGGATTCCCGCCAGTTGCCACAGCCAGGCGGTGTAGAGGTTGACGATGCGCTGGCAGGCCTCATCGGGGTCCACTTTCTTCGCATGCTCCGGGTCGGTGGTGGTGATGCCGAAGGGACAGCCCAGGCCTTTCTCACACTGGCCGATGCGGACGCAGCCGATGGCGACCAGTTCCGCCGTCCCCAGGATCGCGCCGTCCGCGCCCAGGGCGATCGCCTTCGCCACGTCCCATGCGGTGCGCAGGCCCCCGGAGACCATCAGCGTCACCTCATCCCGGATGCCCTCCTCCACCAGGAACCGGTGGACTTTGGGGATGGCGTACTCAATGGGCATAGCGATGCTCTTCTTGGCGATTTCGGGGGCTGCGCCCGTCCCCCCGTAGGCCCCGTCCAGATGGACGATGTGCGCTCCGGCGTAGTAGGCCCCCACGGCGACCATATCCACATCGGTCGGAGTGGAGACCTTGACGCTGACCAGCGCCCGCGGGTTGATCTGCTTCAGCCAGTCCACGTGTTTCTTGTGGTCCTCCACCGAATAGACGCTGTGGAAGGGGAAAGGCGAGAAGAGGGAGACCCCCGGCACCGCCTCGCGCAGGCGGGCGACCGATTCGGTGTTCTTGTTGCCCAGCAGGTGACCGCCCAGGCCGGGCTTGGCCCCCTGGGCGTACTTGATTTCCACCACCCGCGCCCGCTGGATGGTCTCCTCCCGTACGCCGAACATCCCCGTTGCCACCTGGGTGATGATGTGGTCGGCGTAGGGGACCAGTTCTTCGGGATAGCCCCCTTCGCCGGTGGAGGTGAGCGTATCCAGACGCTGGGCCGCCCGGGCCCGCGCCAGCATCACCGGCAGACTGACCGAACCGTAGGACATCCCCGCCCCGTACCAGGGGACGGCGATCACCACCTGGGGCCGTCCGTCGGCGCGGCGGTTGAGGGGAAGGGCGAGGTCAAAATCCCGCGGGTCGGCGACGGGCGGATGGGCCGGGTCCATTTCCAACTCAAAGGCGAAGGCGAGGCGGTCAAACCCGCCGTCGGACGCGCCGAAGCGGTATTCCCATTCCAGGCCGACGGGCGGCTGGCCTGTACGGGCCTGGTACTGCGAGGCCAGGAGCAGGCTCTGCGGCCAGCGGAAGTCCCCCTCCCCGCCGATGATGATCGGCAGGATGGGGAGGGCCGAGCGGCGTCGGCTTCCGCCCAGTACCTGGCGGAAATTCTGCTCTTCGGTCCGATGCCATATTGTCCGCCCGACCTCCCCGCGCAGGCGACGGACCTCCCGCATCCCCATCGCGCCCAGCGCCTCCAGCATCTGGTCCCGCCAGGCGTTCATCAGATTGACGACCCGCTGGGCGCCCCAGGCGGGGTCTATCTCCTGGTTCTCGGCGGGGCAGCGGCCCCGGTCGGCCCACAGCGCGCAGCCCCAGGCGACAAGGAGGATGTAGTCCACCGCCACCGCGTCGGCGCCGCAGGCCATCGTCTTGACCACATGCTCCGCCGCGGCGATCCCTCCAGAGACGACCAGGGTGACCCGGTCGCGCAGGCTCGCCGCCACCAGGGCCCGATGGACCTCCTGCAGGGCCTCGGGGATGGAGCGCCCGGCGGTATCCCGCCCGACGTCGTCGGCGGTGAGGTGGATCAGCGGGACACCCTCTTCGGCCCAGGCCCGGACGGTCTCCACCGCCTCGGGCCCCAGGGGCAACCGCAGGCCGACCACTGACTGCGGGTAGAGGCGCCGGAGTTCGGTCAGCACCTCCGGCGCGGCCGCAGAGGAAATGTCGTCAACTTCAATGTACCGTGGCGTCCAGGGCAGGCGTCTCTCCTCACGGGCCGAGAGGCAGGCGCCGAGATAGGGGGCGTACTCGCGGAGGTCATCGGCGTAGTCGGCGGGGGAGATGAGCGCCAGGGTTTGCAGGGTCCGCGCCGCCGCGGCCAGCGCCCGGAGGCCGCCCCGCCCGGGCAGGGGGATCGGCAACGGGTTGAACAGGACCGGGATGAGCAAACTCATCCAGGGCGGGAGCGGTGTGGTCAGGTTCCCCTGAATGTCAAAAGTCAGGCGGTCGGGCCGGGCGCCGAGGTCCACCGGGGTGGAAATGGTCTCCCGCCCGTGGATGCCGTCGCGGGTGGGGCGGACGATCTCGCTCATATCCAGCCAGAGTCCCTCAAAGCCCTCCCCGGCGAATTTGCCGCCGTATCCGGCGCCGGAGATGGGGATGCGCCCGGTCTCGGCCTGGTACCAGGTCTGGGTGATGATTTCGGCCGTCCAGTGTTCATCGCCGCGGTGGAGGCGTTCCGAGAAGACCGGATGGCCGTATTTGATGTACGAATCCCCCTCGGCCAGGGCGAACTGGGCAGGATACCCACCGGGAGGGGGTGGAGTGTGCCGGGCAGGGATGTGGTAGCGGATGAGCGTCATTTTTCTTCCACAATCCGGATGTGCAACTCGGCCAGTTGCTTCGGGTCCACCGGGGAGGGGGCGTTAGCCATCAGGTCCAGGGCCTGACCGGTCTTCGGGAAGGCCATCACCTCCCGGATGCTATCCTCTCCTGCCAGGAGCATCGCCAGCCGGTCAATGCCCGAGGCGATGCCGCCGTGGGGCGGGGTGCCGTACTCAAATGCCTCCAGCATATGCCCGAAACGCTGACGGGCATCCTCCACGTCCAGCCCGATGAGTTCAAAGACCTTCTCCTGCACCTCCCGCCGGTGAATCCGGATGGAGCCTCCGGCGATCTCCTCGCCGTTGCAGACCAGGTCGTACTGCTGGCCCCGGGCGGCACCGGGATCGGTATCCAGAAGCGGGAGGTCCTCCGGCATCGGCGCGGTGAAGAGGTGGTGGCTGGGGTCCCAGCGGTGCTCTTCCTCGTTCCACTCAAAGAGGGGGAAGTCAATAATCCAGCCGAAGGCCAGGACGTGGGGATCGCGCAGCCCCAGGCGCTCCCCCATCTCCAGCCGCAGGGCGGAGAGGACCGCCGCCACTACGGGGGGCCGGTCGGCGACGAAGAGCATCAGGTCGCCGGGCTGCCCCTCCATCCGGGCGATGATCGCCTGAACCTGTTCCTCGGTCAGGAAGCGGGCGAAGGAGGAGCGGACCTCGCCCTCCGGCGAGAGGGCCAGCCAGGCCAACCCAGCAGCCCCCTCTTTCTGCGCCAGCGCGGTCAGTTCGTCTATCTGGCGGCGGCTGTACCCGGCGCATCCGGGGACGCGGATGCCCTTGACCTGCCCCCCGGCGGTGACGGTGCTGGCGAAAATGCCGTAGTTGCTCCCCGCCACCAGGTCGGAGATGTCCACCAGTTCCATCCCGAAGCGCAGGTCGGGCTTATCCGTCCCGTAGCGGGCCATCGCCTCGGCGTAGGAGAGGCGCGGGAACGGTTTGGTCAGCAGGCGCCGATCGGTGCAGTTCTCCACGATGCCGATCATCAATTCCTCAATGAGAGCCATCACGTCTTCTCGCTTGACGAAACTCATTTCCACGTCCAGTTGGGTGAACTCCGGCTGCCGGTCGCCGCGCAGGTCTTCGTCCCGGAAACAACGGGCGATCTGGAAGTACCGTTCAAACCCGGCGACCATCAGGAGTTGCTTCAGTTGCTGGGGGGACTGGGGGAGGGCGTAGAACTTGCCGGGGTGGAGACGGCTGGGCACCAGATAGTCCCGGGCACCTTCGGGGGTACTCTTGAACAGGATGGGCGTCTCAATTTCCACGAACCCGTGCGCGTCCATAAAGTCCCGGATGAACTTTACCACGCGGTGGCGCAGGATGAGGTTTCGCTGCATTCGTTGGCGTCGCAGGTCCAGGTACCGGTACTTCAGGCGCAGCGACTCCTCCACCGGGGTCTCCTCAAAGAGGGGGAAGGGCGGGGTGCGGGCCGGATTGAGGACGACGATCTCATCGGCCAGGACCTCTATTTCGCCGGTCTCCATCCGGGGGTTGACCAGGCCTTCGGGGCGAAGGCGGACCGTTCCGTGGACCTGGACGACGTACTCCTGGCGAAGGCGGGCGGCTTGCTGATGGGCCTGGGGGGCATGGTTGGGGTCGGTGACAATCTGGACGATTCCCCAGCGGTCCCGCAGGTCTACGAAGATCAGCCCGCCGTGGTCCCGCTGGCGGTGGACCCATCCGGCGAGAGTGACATTCTGACCGACGTGGTGGGGGCGCAGTTCGCCGCAGTTGTGGGTTTTGAGCATCCGTCACCTCCGTGGTGGGTAGTTGGATATAAAAGACAGGCCGCCCCTTTTTGGGGGCGGCCTGGCCAGAATCAACGGGTATGACTAACCGCGTGGCAGCGACGGCTGCCGCCCCTCGGGCGGGCCGGGCCAGCGGTTATTGTCCACAACCAGCACGCGGTACATACTCACCTCTCTGTCAAATTATATCACCTTTTGCGGAAATGGCAAGTGGGCGTTCTGGGGGTTTGTGCAGCAAATCATTTCGGGGGAGCGGCGCGCCCGCGAGAAAAGAGAGCGGGATTTTGGGGCGGGCGGCCGAAGGCCGCCAGCGCCAAAACTTGACGAATAGGGAAGAAAATGGCATAATGAAACAGACTGCTGCGGGATAGACAGTCCTGCGGGCGATGCACGCGACACTCACTTTTGACCACAAGGAGGAAAAATGGCACGCTGTCCTGAATGCAACACCATTCTTCCTGTCCCCCCGGATGTTGCCCTGTACGACCGTCTCTATTGCGAAGAGTGTGGCGCTCTCCTGGAAGTGGTCAGCCTGAATCCGCTGGAACTGGAATACGTCTTTGATTACGAGGACCTGGAAGAAGAGGAATTAGAGGAGTGGGAAGAGGAGGAGTGGGAGGAAGAGGACCTCTTTGATGAGGACCTGGAAGACGAAGAAGAGGAGTGGTGATCGGGATAACGGAAGTGGCCCGCTTCTCCGTTCCGCGGGCCACTTCAGAAATCTGGCAAATGGGTGGCTATACCAGTAGCAAAGCCAGCCCGATCAGTACCACCAGCATAACCGCAGCAATCACTGCGATCCTCTTCAAATCGGCGGCCACGTAGGGGTACTCTTCCCGCAAGTCCCGCAGGGCTCGCGCCGGAGCACGAGAGACGGCCGGAGAAACAGCCACGGGTTTCGGCGACTCTGCCTGTTCCCCGGGCTGAACCATCTGGGCCGGGGAAAGCCGTGGACGGGTTGTCTGGCGACGGCGGCGGGATTTTTTGCTCATCTCTTTCTCCTCCCAGTTCTCCTTTCCCCTAATTATACCTCATGGCTGCAATTCGGCAATCACGACAATCCGGTGGGTGTCCACTCCATACGGATAACAGGAGATCAGCGTCAGCACCGGGCTGCTGGTCGGGTACATCACACTGACGTCGGTTGGTTCTACAATACGGGTCTGGGTCACCCGATACCGGTACACCTGGCTGGCGGTATACACTTCTACGATGTCCCCCAACTGCACCTTCGGCAGGTCCCGGAAAATCTCCCCGTAGATGTCGTTGTGGGCTGAAATGATGCAATTGCCCCGCTCCCCAGGATTGGCAGAGCCGATGTGGTGGCCCGCACCTCGCTTCAAACTTTCCCAGTCATCCCCCTCCACCACCGGCGCATCCACGCCGATGGATGGGATACGGATACGGATGGCCTGCTCCGGGCCGGGCGTTGGGGCCGGGAGCGGCGTGATGGCTGCCACCAGATGGCGCAGGTGGGCCGGGATGGGCTCCGGCTCGGAGCGTCCCTGGGCATCTGGGGGAGTGTGACCGCCCGGCAACAGGGCAACCCGGATCAGCGGCGTCGGCGTGGGAGTGGGAATATGGGCCTCCTGGGCCGCCCGGGCCTGCTGGTTCAGTTCCTGAAGGGTGTCCACCGTGCTCATAAGCACCAAAATCAGGCCGATCAGCGCGGCGATTTCCAGGATGAGCAGGACCTGATCCCGTACCCAGCCCCAACGGATCGGCCGGGATGGGCGCGGTCGCTGGCGCTCGGGTTCTTCGTCCACCGGGCGGGCGCGAAACCCGGCACTGGCGCCCTCATCGGCATACCGGAGATGGTCATCCGGTAAGGGCGGAGGCTCTACTCCCCCTTCCGGCCGTTCCGAAGAGAGCGGGTCTCTGAGGGGAAGCGGCCCCCGAGCCTTCCGCAGCCGTTCCAGCCGCGCCTGGGCTTTGCGGATGCGAAGAATCTCCTCCAGTTCCTCTATAGAAAGTTCATCTACCGACCGACGGTCTTTCATCGCCTCCCATCAACCTGTTGTGAATTATCGCGCACAACCGACTGGTTGGTCAGGTTTTTGTGGACAGAATTCACCAATATAGCAGGCACAGGTGGTCACCCCGATTCTGCGGAAGAACCCTTTCACATCTCCACAATCCGAATGCCTCGCCTCTCCAACTGGGCGAAGAACGGGTCCGGCTCCAGCACCTCCTCCGGGGCAAAGACCCCCGACTGGACGATTTCCCGACGGGCCAGCATAACAGCCCCAATCGCCGCCGGGATCCCCGTCAGACGGCCCATCTTGTCCACAGTGCCGTAGCGGACCGTTCGGGGCTCTGCGTCCTTCCGGCCTACCACGTCCACCCGGGCGCCGGAGTATGGAACGCCTCCAGCACCGATCAGGCCCTCTAACCGGTGGACCAGGCGGGATGTGCGGACAATGGAGCGATGGCTCTTGATGAGCCCCAGTTTGACCAGCCATGCGCCGAGGGCGTTATTCCAGCGCGGGGTCAGGCCTCCCTTTAGAAACACCGTCCGGGCGGGGATGGTACGGGGGATGGTCAACGGCTCCGGATGACCGCAATGGAACACCTCCACCCGTCCCAGGGGGGCCGGGAATTCCACCCATTCCTTCTCGCTACCCGCGCGTACCATCACCCGCTGCCCATCACGAAAGGTGGGGACTTCGCCGCTGATGGCATAGAACACGTGCATCACGACGGCCAACCCCTCCGAGTCCGCCGCTCCACCGCCCCAGTAGATGCGGATTTCGTCCACCTCATCCATTTGGGCCGCCCCCTTCTTCGCCATCAGGTTGGTGATCCCCGGCGTCCATCCCAGTCCGTTGATCATCGGAATCCCCGCGGCGCGGGCCTCGGCATCCATCCCCTTCAGTTCGTCCATCGGCCCCCAATCGTCGCAAATGTCTACGTAGGGGACGCGGGCACGGATGGCTGCCCGGGCCAGTTTCGGAGCGAAGTAGTAAAACGGACCGATGCAGCCAACCGCAACATCGGCCCCCTGCAACACCTGGACCAGCATTTCCGGGTCTTCGGCGTCCACGAAGACTGCCTGGGCCCGGGGCCCCAACTCGGCGGCGAACTTCTGTGCCCGCTCCAGCCGGTAGTCGGCGATGACGACCTGCGCGTCGGAAAAGGCGATCAGGTCGCGGACGACGTGGCTCCCCATATCCCCGCAACCACCCAGAACGACGATCTTCATTGGGCCTCCTTGATGATGACGAGTCTCACCGGAAAAACCACTGGGCGATCTCCATCCCCCAGATCATGGTCACCCAGCCACCGATGATGAGAAATGGGCCATAGGGAACGGGGTCCCGTAGCGATCGCAAGCGCATAAGAAGCAGGAACAGGCTGACAATCCCCCCGGCCAGGATGCCCAGAAGCAACGCCTCTATGACCAGCGGGAGCCCAGTGACCAGGCCGATAAAGGCCGCCAGTTTGACGTCTCCACCGCCCATCGCCCCCGGCCCGATCAACCAGTGCCCCAAAAGCACAATCGCCATCAGGATCACATAGCCGGTCACACCCCCCAGAAGGGCGCTTTTCCACGTGATGTGCCCGGTGAAGAACGACCCCAGGATCGCCAGCGCCATCGCAGGTACGGTCACCACGTTCAGGATCAACCGGCGTTCTATATCGGTGATCGCGATGAGCACGAAGACGGTCGTGTAAAGGGCAAAGAAGACGAATTGAAGGGTCAGGCCGTACTTCTGGTACAGAAAGCCAAACAGAAAAGCCAGTCCCAGTTCCACCAGGGGGTAGCGGATCGGGATGAGCGCCCCACAGGAGGGGCAATGCTGATGGAGAAACAGGTATGCCGGAAGCGCGACCCACTGATACCAGGGGCGGCGGCGTCCGCAGTATGGGCAATGGGGAATTTGAGGCGGTCGCCGGGCCGGCAGATCCGTCCCTAAACGGTTGATAACTGCTCCGATCAGTACTCCCAGCAAAAGGACGACTATCATAAGCAATGATCACTCCTCAAGCAAGTGGGTAAGTGGGCAAGTGTGAAGGTGCTCATAACTGGTAACTATTCAGCCAGGGGGAAACCCACCCCCGGCCTCTCTCCTGTGCGGCAGGAGAGACCTCACCCTCACCCCGTCGCCTTCGGCGACGCCCCTCTCCCTCTCCCATTGGAGGGGTTGGGGGAGAGGGTGAGGTTTTCCCCTCAACCCAACAGGCTGAACAGGTTGACAATGGCAGATTCTAAATTATAATGACAAACTATGTGTTAAAAGTATAAATGGTATTATCCAATTCGGCTTTCGGCCGAAAGAGGTCCCCTGGTGAGCCGAAAGAGATCGGGC
>CAKZOY010000327.1 GCA_937138275.1 uncultured Chloroflexota bacterium | reverse complement strand
GGGAGGGGGGTCAGGGGGGAGGGGCCCAATCTCTTTCGGCTCACCGGGGGACCTCTTTCGGCCGGAAGCCGAATTGGGTAATACCATTTATACTTTTAGCGCAGAATTTGTCATTATAATTTAGAATCTGCCATTGTCAATATAGTTACCTTCCGCTTACTTAACTGCCGACCGCCTGTCTTTTCAGCAACAGCGGCCCTATCCGGTCAATCAGCCAGCCGAAAGTCAATTCTACCCACGGCACCACCCGCAGCCAACCCGGAACATATACAACCCGGCGGGGATGTTGCAACAATCTCCAGATGCGCCATGCCACGGTGTCCGCGCTCACACCGACCTGTTCGGTGGGGACATGGCCGCCGTTCTCCTGCCGGAGCGCCGCTTCCCCGAATTCCGTCCGTACCGCCCCCGCGCGCACCACGCTGACACAGACGTTCGTTCCGGCCAGTTCCCGGTACAGGGCAGTGGTGAAGTTATCCAGGAAGGATTTGGTCGCCCCGTAAACCGCAATCCCCTGGCTGGGGATACTCCCGGAAATAGAGCCCACGTTGATAATGTGCCCGCTGTTTCGCTGGCGCATCCTGCCGAGAAACCGCAGCGTCAACTGCACCACCGTTTCTCCGTTGACCTGCAGCATCTCCCGGGCGGTCTGCCAGGACATCTCAGAACCGTAGCCGTACCAGCCCAGACCGGCGTTATTGACCAGCACATCCACATCCCCAAAGCGCTGCTCAATCTCCTCGCAGAGGCGCGACCGCTCCACCTCCTGGGTCAGGTCGGCGGGAAGGGGATAGGCATGACCGCCTGCTTGCCGAATCTCTTCTGCCAGTGCCTCCAGCCGGTCGCGGCGACGGGCCACCAGCAAAACCCGCAGCCCCTCCTCGGCCAGTCGTCGGGCAGTAGCAGCACCGATGCCGGATGAGGCCCCGGTAATCAGTGCAATCTTATCCTGCCAGTTACGCGCGCCCACCCGCCATCGCCCTCCGGCCTTCGCTGGACCTCTCCAGAAACCACCGCACGGTATCCCGGACCGTTTCTATGACCGGGCGGGGTCGGAAACCCAGTTCCCGCTCCGCTTTCTGATGGCTGATAACCGAGTTGCTCCGCAGGACTTCCAGCGAGTACGGTGTGAAACGGGGTTTGGTGCCCGTCCGCGCGTAGTACCACGGGGTAAATTGAGCCACCCAACGGGCCAGTGCGAAGGGAAGTTTGACGATGAGGAACGCCCGGCCTGTGATCTGGCGCACCGTCTCCAGCAGGGAGCGTACCGAAAGGCGATGGCCGCCCAGGATGTAACTTTCCCCCCGCCTTCCTCGCTCGGCCGCGGCGATCATCCCGTCCGCCACATCCCGCACATCCACGAAATCATAGGCGCCGTCCACATAGAACATCGGCCGCGCCTCCGCCGCGCTGCGGATCACCTCGCCCATTTCCGAGCCGCGAAAGTCGTATGGGCCGATGATGCCGGTGGGACAAACGATCACCGCATCCAGGCCCGTCTGAGAGGCTTTCTGCACCTCAATACTGGCCGCGGCCTTGGAGCGGTCGTATTCCCCGTAAGGGCACTCCAGATCAAACCCCAGCGACTCATCTATCACCACTCCATGGGGAGCGCGGCGGATGGCATGGATGGAACTGGTATACAACAGCCTCTGGACGCCGGTACGCCGGGCGGCCTCCAAAACGTTGCGCGTTCCTTCCACGTTCACCTTCCAGACCATTGGCTGAGGCCCCGGCAGGATGGAAATGAGCCCCGCCAGATGGTAGACGGTATCCACACCCTCCATCGCCCGGAGAAGGGAGTCCGGGTCCAGCACATCCCCCTCCACGAACTCCAGTTCCAGGCCCTGAAGGGACGAGATGTCCTCTCCCCTCCAGACAAACGCGCGCACTTTCTGCCCGCGCTCCAGCAGACGCCGCACCAGAACATTGCCGATATGTCCGGTGGCTCCGGTAACGAGAATCATCGGTACCTCCAGAAATGGGATTGCAAAACTCGCCGTACGCTTTGCGCAAAAACATACCGACTGGTCGGTATGGAAATTATAACATCATGACGTATTTTGTCAATGGGGACTTGCGGAGGGCTTGCACAGCAATTCACCTTGCATAGGAAAGGGGTGGGATGTGGGGTTGTGGGGGCAGCGAAGCCGCCCCCACAACCCCACTCTCTCTTTTTTCACGGGCGCGCCGCTCCCCCGAAATGATTTGCTGCACAAGCCCCAAGCGGTCCACCCTTGACACAGGGAGCACTTGGGATATAATTTACGTGGTTAGCGAAAATATGGCGCGGCAAGGATCCCTTTGGGGGCATTCCTTTGCCGCCAGCGAAGTGAGAAAACATCGCCTGGCCCGGACAATCAGCCCCGGGTAGATGAAAGGAGGGAACGATGCAACCACAAACCGCCGCATTTCTGGAATGGTTAGCCCGATGGGAAGCGGAACTTCCTTCCGTTCCTCTGGAATCGGTGATCCGGGAGCCGGCGCGAACGGCGATCCTATCCGTAGACCTGATCAAAGGCTTCTGCACCATCGGACCACTGGCAAGCCCCCGAATCGCCGGGATCGTTCCCACCGTGGTTCGTCTCTTCCAGCAGGCCTACGACCTGGGGGTCCGGCATTTCATCCTCACCCAGGACGCCCACGACCCGGATTCGGTGGAGTTCGGCGCTTTTCCGGCCCACTGTGTCGCGGGCACTCCGGAGAGCGAGACGATAGACGAACTGCGGGCACTTCCCTTCTCCGACCTGTTCGTCATCATTCCCAAAAAGTCCATCAGTTCCAGCATCGGCACCGACCTGATCCCCTGGCTGGATAGCCATCCCGCGGTCAACACCTTTATCGTCGTCGGCGACTGTACCGACCTGTGCGTCTACCAGGCGGCGATGTTCCTGCGCCTGCGAGCCAACGTCCGCGGCCTGAAGGATGTCCGCGTGATCGTTCCGGCCGACGGTGTGCAGACCTACGATATGCCCGTGGAGACCGCGCTCCAGGTGGGCGCGATGCCTCACGACGGCGACCTGTTGCACCGCATTTTCCTGTACAGTATGGCCCTCAACGGGATAGAGGTGGTGGCCCATCTCTCCTGACCGGGTGGGTGCCGGGGAGACCCGCGTGGAGAACTCTGTGTCCCTTCCTGACCGCATCGTCCAATGGCTTCGCCAGTATCTGGAGGCCGCCGGAGCGGAAGGCTTCGTATTCGGATTGAGCGGAGGGGTGGACTCGGCGACCGTTGGGGCTCTCGCCGTCCGGGCGGTGGGGACGGGCCGGGTACTCGCCGCTCTGCTTCCCTGCCATTCCCTGCCCGAAGACCTGCTCCTGGCCCAGCGGGTGGCCGATGCGTTTGGCATACCCACCGTCATCATAGACCTGACGCCCGTCTACGACACACTTCTGGCGGTGCTGCCCCCTTCCGAGCATCCGCTGGCTGCCGCGAACCTCAAGCCCCGTTTGCGGATGACGGCCCTGTATTATCTGGCCCAGTCCCACCGGTATCTGGTACTGGGGTCTGGAAACAAATCGGAAATTTCTGTGGGGTATTTCACGAAATACGGGGACAGTGGAGCGGACCTGTTGCCGCTGGGCGGCCTCTACAAGACCCAGGTGTGGGAACTGGCCCGGGAATTGGGGGTACCTCCGGAGGTGGTGGAGCGTCCGCCGACGGCCGGCCTGTGGCCCGGCCAGACGGACGAAGGAGAGATGGGAATCACGTATCGGGAACTGGACCGCGTCCTGACGGCCATAGAGAAAGGGGACCTTTCGGGTATAGACCCGGCGGTGCTGGAGAAGGTACGCCGGATGATCGCCACATCCGAACACAAACGCCGGATGCCGCCCATATTTGAGCCGGGTTAAGACGACGGGCGTCGGATTCTCCGACGCCCGTCGCTTTTTATGTTGGGGTGATGCGCGCTGCGACAGGTTAACCCAGCGTGATCTCCTTGCTGCTCTCCCACAACCCGTGGATGTTGCAGTAGGAGACGGCGATCAGAACGCCCGGGGCATTGACCTGGCAGGAGAAGAGGGCCACCGGATGGGTGTACGCCGGACCCTGGTTGGCGCCCTTCACCGACTCTCCGTGGGCGTTGAACGCACAGTGCCCGATCTCGTAGATGAACTTATCCCCCTCCGGCTGGAAATAAAGGGCGGTCCAGCGAATGTGATGCTCGGTCGTATTGGGGTGAGGAATCTCCTTCCCCACGGTGACGGTGACCTGGAAGGGCTGATTGGCGGTGACCTGGTCGGGGCATTCTATGACGGGGACATGCTTTTCCGCCTTCCAGTCTGCCGATTGAATCCGTTCTCCGAACTTCATTTTTCCCTCCTTCCGTGTAATTTATGGTTCAGCGATCCGGCGCAGAGCAGGGCAGAAAGGGTGTTCTGACGCCATTGTAATTGTATTGGGATTACCGCTTTTCGGGTTCCACGATCCGGGGGGCGACGGTGGAGTCGCTGCGTCCGCTGCAGTCTTTGCTCCGGCTGGCTTCAAAAGCACAGGCTTCGGAACAATAGACCCGATCTCCCCGCCGCACAGGTTCGCCCTCTATGGGGTCGCCACAATAATCGCATCGTCGTTCGCTCATACCTCCCCCCTTTCCATCTGGCAGATAAGACGATCAACCTCTTCCTAATTATACCAGAACTGGGTCGGATGTCAAGAGCCATTGCGAAAGGGCTTGCGCAGCAATTCGCCCCGTATGGGAAAGAGGTGGGGTGTGGGGTTTGCAGGCACGCCGCTCCTCCGAAATGATTTGCTGCACAAGCCCTTGACTAACCAGTAGTTGCCCCCAAAACAATTTTCTGGTAAGATTATACCGGCTCATCATCAGCCCCCGACCATCAACCTTGTCCGTAAGGAGAAAGCACAATGAAGGTCCTCTCCTACAACCCGGAACTCTGCGTCGGTTGCCACATCTGTGAAGAAGTCTGCGCGGAGACATGGTTTAAGACCCCGGACGCGGCAAAGTCCAGCATTATCATCCGAAATGAGGGCCCCGGTCCTCTGCAGGCCACTTTCTGCGTCCAGTGCGGCGAGTGCATCCCAGTATGCCCCACCGAGGCCCTGTACCGGGATAAGCAGGGGATTGTCCGGCTGCGCAAGGCGCTGTGCGTGGGCTGTCTCTCTTGCGTCGGGTTCTGCCCGTACCTGGCGATGCTCTACCACCCGGACCTGCTGGAGCCCTTCAAGTGCATCGCCTGCGGGCAGTGCGTCAAAGAGTGCCCGGCCGACGCGCTGGCAATCGTAGAGATGCCCACGCCGACACCATAAGCCCGGTCTGCAGGGAGGACGATGGGGTTGCGGCGGGCGGCTTCGCCGCCCGCCGCAACCCCATATCCCCTTTGCAGGCCCAACCGCCGGAGAAACAGGAGATTCCCATGCAAATCACCCTCACCATCAACGGCGTGCCCCGCACCCTGACCGTGCGCCCCAACGAGACCCTGCGGCAGGTGCTGCGCCGCGATGGGTATTTCAGCGTCAAACACGGGTGCGAGGACGGCAACTGCGGCGTCTGCACCGTCCTGGTGAACGGAGAGCCCCGCTCCAGTTGCGTCACACTGGCTGCGCAGGTGGACGGCGCCTCCATCACCACCGTGGAGGGGCTCGGCGGCCCCCAGATGCGCGGCTGGAAGGGCAGCGCCCCTCTCCATCCCATCCAGCAGGCCTTTATTGAGACCGGCGCCCTCCAGAGCGGCTACGAGGCTCCGGCCCTCATCCTCGCCGCCAAAGCGCTCCTGGACCGCAACCCCAACCCCACCGAAGAGGAAGTGCGGGATGCCCTCAGCGGCGTCCTCTCCCGCGAGACCGGCTACGTGAAGCCCGTGCAGGCGGTCCTTCGCGCCGCGGCCGTCCTGCGGGGCGAGGAACCGCCCCCGCTGGAGGCCGTCCCCGAAATCTTCCCTATGCCTCCTGACCTGATCGCTCTGCCGCCGGAGGAACCCCCGCCCGCAGTTGCCGGAGAGGGGGAAACGGGCCCCCGGACCGTCGTCCTGCCCCGTGTGGTGGTCGCGCCGGAGGTGGAGGAACTGCGCGTCGTCGGCAGGCCGGAACCCAAGGTGGACGCGCTCAAACTGGTCCAGGGCAAGCCCGCCTTCGCCGCCGACGTCCAGATGCCCGGTATGCTCTACGCCAAGATTCTTCGTAGCCCTTATGCCCACGCCCGCATCAAACGGATAGACGTCAGCAAGGCGCGCGCCCTCCCCGGCGTCTATGCCGTCCTCACCTACCAGGACATCCCCCGCGTCGTCTTCTCTACGGCGGGGCAATCCGACCCCATCCCCGGCCCGCTGGACACCGTCAGCCTGGACTCCAAAGTGCGCTACGTGGGCGACCGGGTGGCGGCGGTAGCGGCTGAGTCTCCCGAAATCGCCGAAGAAGCGCTGCGCCTCATTGAGGTGGAGTACGAAGTCCTCCCCGCTGTCCTGGACCCGCGGGAGGCGATGAGGCCCGGCGCGCCGGTCATCCACGATGAGCCCGACTACGTCCCCTTCGGGGAGTGCGACCCGTCCCGCAACATCGCCGCCGAAATCCGCATTGAACTGGGGGACGTGAACCGGGCGATGGCCGAGGCGGACTACGTCTTTGAGGGGGAGTACGAGGTCCAGCGGGTACAGCAGGCGCCGCTGGAGACCTGGACCTGCCTCACTTACTGGGACGAGGACGACCGGCTGGTCATCCGTTCGTCCACCCAGGTGCCCTTCCACGTCCGGCGCATCCTGGCGCCGGTGCTGGGGCTGCCGCCCAAGCGCATCCGGGTCATCAAACCGCGCATCGGCGGGGGATTCGGCAACAAGCAGGAAATCTATGAGGACATCTGCGCCCATCTGACCATCGCCACCGGCCGACCGGTGTTGATGGAATACACGCGGGAGGAACAGTTCGCCGCCAGCACGACCCGCCATTCTATGATCATCCGGATGCGGACGGGGGTCACGAAGGATGGCCGGATCATCGCCAACGAGATGGTCGTCCTCTCCGATACGGGCGCCTACGGCAACCACGCGCTCACCGTCACCGGCAACACCGGACACAAGGCGATGTCTCTCTACGACGCGCCCAACATCCGTTTCTGGGCCGACGTCGTCTACACCAACCGCGTTCCCTCCGGCGCCTACCGCGGCTACGGAGTCCCGCAGGGGTTTGTGGCGGTGGAGGCTCATATGGAGCGCATCTGCCGGGCGATGGGGTGGGACCCCCTGGAATTCCGGCTGAAGAACGCCGTTAAGCCCGGCGCCGAACATCCGATGAGCAAGGTCTGGAGCGAGGGGCGGGAGGCCCACGGGGAGGTCATCCACACCTGCGCGCTGGCGGAGGCCGCGATCCAGGGCGCGGCAGCCTTCGGGTGGCGGCAGGGGGATTACCGCACCGTCCCCGGCAAGCCCCACCTGCGGCGGGGCCACGGGGTGGCCTTCGTGATGCAGGGGACGGCGATCCCGTACCTGGATATGGGCGCGGCGGTCATCAAGATGAACGACGACGGCTCCTTCAACCTGATGGTCGGCGCGACCGACCTGGGAACGGGGTCGGACACGGTGCTGGCCCAGATGGCGGCCGAGGTGCTGGGCTGCCCGGTGGAGGACATCATCGTCTATTCGTCCGACACCGACTTCACTCCCTTTGACAAAGGGGCCTACGCCTCCAGTACGACCTACATCAGCGGCGGCGCGGTGGTCCGGGCCGCCCAGCAGGCGGCGGAGCAGGTCCGGCAGGTAGCGGGGCAGATGCTGGGCGTCCCGCCGGAAGAGGTCGCTCTGCGGGATCGGGCCGCCTGGTCCCCCGACGGCCGTTCGGTGACATTGCAGGATGTAGCGCTGGAGAGCCTCCACCACCGCAACCCGTTCCAGATTATGGGGACGGGGTCCTTCATGAGCCCGTACAGTCCCCCGCCCTTCGCTGCCCAGTTCGCCGAGGTGGTAGTGGATACGGAGACCGGTCAGGTGACGGTGGAGCGATTGCTGATGGCGCTGGACTGCGGGAAAATCGTCAACCCGCTGATGGCGAGCGCTCAGGTGGAGGGCGGGATGACCCAGGCCCTGGGCTACGCCGTCTCCGAGGAACTGGTCTTTGATGAGTGGGGCCGCATCATCAACCCCCGCTTTGACGATTACCGCATCTTCCGCGCCGACGAGATGCCCGACCTGAAAGTGCTCTTTGTGGAGACCTGGGAGCCGACCCATCCCTTTGGGGTCAAAGCGGTGGCGGAGATCCCGCTGGACGGGGTGGCCCCGGCGGTCATCAACGCCGTCTACGATGCCGTGGGCGTGCTCATCCCGCGCCTGCCGCTCACCCCGGAGCGGGTCTGGCGGGCCATCCGCGGGGGTTAGCCACAGATTTTAGCCACGGATTACACGGATTACACAGATTTTTTGAGAGTTAGACACGGATTACACGGATTACACAGATTTTTTGAGAGTTAGACACGGATTGCACGGATTACACAGATTTTTTGAGAGTTAGACACGGATTGCACGGATTACACAGATTTTTTGAGAGTTAGACACGGATTGCACGGATTACACAGATTTTTTGAGAGTTAGACACGGATTGCACGGATTACACAGATTTTTTGAGAGTTAGACACGGATTGCACGGATTACACAGATTTTTTGAGAGTTAGACACGGATTGCACGGATTACACAGATTTTTTGAGAGTTAGACACGGATT
>CAKZOY010000326.1 GCA_937138275.1 uncultured Chloroflexota bacterium | reverse complement strand
GCGATACGCGATACGCGATACGCGAATCCCACCAATGCCCGTATGACCAGCGTCTTTGACCAAATCGCCACAGGGTACGACCTGGGGATGCTTCCGCTGGAGGTGGCGGTGCTGGGCCGCCTGCGGCGGCGGGCCTTTCCGCAGGTGCGGGGCCGGGTGCTGGAACTGGGGGTTGGTACGGGCGTCAATCTGCCCCTGTACCCGCCCGGGGCAACCGTCGTGGCGCTGGACCACAGCGCGCCGATGCTCCGGCAAGCCCTTCGCCGCCGGATGCGCGCCCGCGTCTGGGCCGTCCAGGCCGACGTCCATCACCTGCCCTTCCCCGCGGGAACGTTTGACACGGTGACCGGCTCCCTGGTCTTCTGCTCGGTTTCGGAGCCCCTGCGGGCGCTGGCGGAAGTCCGGCGGGTGCTCCGCCCCAGCGGGGTTCTCCTGCTGGTGGAGCACACCCGTGGGAATGGCCCTGGCGCCTGGCTCACCGACCGCCTGCATCCCCTCTGGCTGGCCTGGAACGGCGTCTGTCATCTGAATCGGGAGACGGGCCGCCTTGTCCGGGAGGCCGGGTTCCGCATCCGGCGGGAGGAGTCCCGCATAATGGGGATATTTCGCTTACTGGAGGGAGAAAAATGACCGCGATGGCAATTATGCTGCGCGATTTTCTGCGCAGTAACTGGCTGGCCCTTCTGGTGCTTGCCGCCCTGTTTGGGGGGTGGTTTCTTCTCCGCACCCCTGCCACCGCCCTGGCTTCTGTGGAGGAATTTGACCGCCGGATTCGGGGCGGTCGGCCGGTGGTGGTGGAGTTCTTCTCCAACACCTGAAGCGCCTGCTTCATCGCCAAACCTGTCGTGGACAGGTTAGAGAAAGAGTTAGACGGCAAGGCAGAGGTAATGCGGATTGACGTGATGAGCCGGGTGGGGAACACTCTGGCGCAACGGTACGGCGTGCGCGCCGTCCCCACCTTTCTGGTTTTTGACGGGAACGGACAGGTCATCTACGCCCAGGCCGGCATCCCGGACCGGAGCGCGATTGCGGAGGCGATTGCGAGCATATCCCCGCGGTGAATCTACGGGACCATCGGTGACATCCAGCGCACCACGGTCAGCGCGACGGTGATCCCTGCCAGCGACCCGGCGACGACCTGGGCGGTGGTGTGGTGGTGGATGCGCACGCGCGCCCAACCGACGAGGGGCACCAGCAGGAGCGCGGGCGCCATCGCCGCCCCGTAGAGTCCCCAGAGGAAGATCGCCATACTGCCTATCGCCAGACCGTGCCCGCTGATTTTCCAGGCCAGGGTGATGAGCAACTGGATGCCCGTGATCAGCACAATGACCAGGTTCAGGGCCCGCAGAGAGGTCGGGGCATACCCTTTCCACAGGCTGACAAGGGCGATCGCGGCGCAGGCCAGCGTCAGCGAGAGCGGCCGAATGCGCTGCTGGCGCACGGTCACGTGCAGGTCGCTGACCTCGCCCCGGCGCCATTTCCACCCCAGATAGACCATCGGGGCCAGCCAGGTCAGGAGCAGATAATACATACTCCACCGCCATCCCGCTGCCGAGTTGATCGCCAGCGCCGCCAGCAGGGTTCCGACCAGAGTCACCACCGGAGGGCTGAGGACGTTGGAAATCCAGCGGGCCAGGTGTACGTCCCAACCCAGTGAACGCTCCGCGCAGGTTGAGGGAATGGCGTAATTCCATTCTGTGCTCATCGCACCTCCTTCAACCTGCATTGTAACCGGAGTTTGTTAACGCCAGGTTATGGGGATGTAATCTTTTCCGCAAGGGCAGCAGTTGCTGCTCCTGGGAATTACAGGTACTTCAATCCGGAGCCGGTATTGAACAGGACGACGCGCTCGTCGGGGGCGATCCACCCCTCCGAAAGCAACACTTTCAGCGCGGCCAGCGTCGCTCCGCCTTCCGGACAGGCGAAAATCCCCTCCATCCGCCCCATCTCCATCTGCGCCTCCACCAGCATTTCGTCCGAGACGGCGATGGCGGTGCCGCCGCTCTCCCGCACCGCTCGCAGGATGAGGAAGTCCCCTACTGCGGCGGGCACGCGCAGGCCCGCGGCGACCGTCTGCGCGTTCTCCCAGGGGGTGGCGAACTCCTCCCCGGCCTGGAACGCCCGCACCATCGGCGCGCAACCCTCGCTCTGGACGACGACCATCCGAGGGCAGTGTTCGTCTATCCAGCCCAGTTCGGCCATCTCCGCAAACGCCTTCCACATCCCCACCAGTCCCGTTCCCCCGCCGGTGGGGTAGATAATGACATCGGGCAAGCGCCAGCCCATCTGCTCGGCCAGTTCGTATCCCATCGTCTTCTTGCCCTCCAGCCGGTACGGTTCCCGAAGGGTGGAGAGGTCAAACCAGCCGAACTCCTGGGCCAACCGACGGGCCTCCCGGCCGCAGTCGGTGATCAGGCCGTCCACCAGCGTCACCTCTGCGCCCAGGGCGCGGCACTCGGCCAAAAAAGGGGCCGGGACGTCGCGGGGCATGAAGACGCGGAGGCGCAGGCCGGCGCGGGCGGCGTAGGCCGCCGCCGCCCCTCCGGCATTCCCCGCCGACGGGATGACCATCTCCCGAACCCCCAATTCCAGGGCACGGGAGACCGCCACCGCCAGCCCGCGCGCCTTGAACGACGCGGTCGGGTTGAGGCTTTCTTCTTTGATGTACAGATAGGGCATCCCCAGCCTCTCCCCCAGGCGACGGGCGTGGAGCAGGGGGGTGAATCCCTCGCCCAGGGAGACGATGTGGGCCTCATCCCGAACCGGGAGCAGGGCGCGGTAGCGCCAGAGGGACGGTTCGTTGCCAATTAACCGTTCCCGTTCCAGCCGCCGCGCAGATTCCAGTTCATAGCGGGCCAGCAGGGGGCGGTTGCAGGTGGAGCAGGTCTGCTGGGGACGGTCGGCATCGTATGGGCGCCCGCAGAGGGAGCACTCCAGATGGGTCAGGAATGTCATCGGTACCTCCTGTCTGGTTTTCAGGGCGACGAGTGTGTCCTCTATACGGTCGCGGAACGCAGGACGATCAGCACCACCTCCGGCGGGGCCAGGAAGCGGGCGCGCGGCGCGTCTTTGCCTTCCACTCCGATCCCCCGGCTCACATAGAGGGTGGCCCCGTCCCGCCGGTATAGCCCCGCCTCGTACCGTTTCCAGAAGGCGGAACTGGTGACAATGGCGCCGAAAAGGGACAGGCGCAGTTGTCCTGCGTGAGTATGGCCTGCCAGATGCAGGTCTATCCCCAACTCCGCCGCCGGCGGGAAGAGGTCGGGGGAATGGTATAGAAGGACGGTGAACGCCTTGGGGGAGCCAGGCAGGGGAGAGCGCAATCGTGCCCTATCCCGCCGGTGGCCTGCAGGGATGGCCGGCCCCAGGGCCAGGCGCCGATCGCGGCCATCCCCAGCAACGCCCGGGGCGATGGAGAGGGGCCGGATGCGGCTCAGCAGGTCGCTGAGAGGTCCCAGATGCAGAAATCCAAGAGGCCGCTGGGTTTCGGGATTTGTAACCATATCAAGGTTGCGGCGCTCAGCGATGGGAATCGCCTTTCAAGGACTTGTGGCACTTGCCGCAGAAGGGCGACGTCATAGCCTGACCAGGCCAAGCATCAGGCTTTCTACTTCATCCAAATACTCGCGAAAGGCCCGAACGGGGGGTATGTACTCCCGCAATCGGGCACGCAGTGATGGATCGGCAGCAAACCGACCCAGCGCCGCCGACCATGCGTCCACATCCCCCGGCGGGACAAGCAGCCCATTGACCTCATGCTGGACGACCTCGCTGAGCGCACCGACGGCGGAGGCGATCACCGGAACCCCTGCGGCAAACGCCTCGTGGGCCAGCATAGAGAAGGTTTCGTGCCACAGAGAAGGCACGGTTACCGCATCGGCCTCTACCAGTGATGCCCACAGGTCATCTCTCCCCAATCGGCCGAGCCAGCGAATACCGGGATGGGAAAACCGGGTCCGCAGATCGCGGCTGTATTCGGGAAAGGCGTGCTCATCCCCGGCGATCCACAGTTCCGCCTCCTCTCCCAGTGGGGAGAATGCCTGCAGGAGGATATGCAGGCCCTTCAGGGGGGCGATCCCCCCGGCATAGAAAAAGCGACATCGGCCCTCCGGACGGGTCCGCTGGGGGAGCGAAGGGGGCAAATGAATTCCCATCGGCGATGGCGTCAATTTCTCTGCGGGAATTCCGTGCCGGAGATACCATAAACGGACGAAATCGGAGAAGACCAGAATGCGGTCGGCCTGATTCAGGGTTTGCTTCAGGCACCTGCCTCGCAGGGCCATAATCGGTGCCAGAAACGGGGCCACCGGGACCAGTGCTTTCATACCCAAGCGGGCCAGTCCACAGCGGGCGCAGTTACCCCAGCGACGGGGGCCATCGCATATTTCTCCGGTATCGTTGCTGAGCAGGTTGGCGTTGGCACATATCCACCAGTAATCGTGGAGGGAGATTACCAGGGGCCTGCCCCGACGGCGGATTTCATCTGCCACTGCTACAGGCAGTCCCATCAGATGGGCCAGATATACGATGTCCGGTGAGAAATCCTCCCACGTTCGGCGGAACATGTTCATCAGGTGCGGCGCGAAAAAGGTGTTGACGAAAAGCCGCAAAGGGGTCATCGGCCCGGCCTGGGCCCGGTAGACGGGGACTCCCGCCCATTCCCCTTTCCAAAGCCCGGTGGGACCCGAAGCCCGATAGAAGACGGCGACCTCATGTCCCCGTTCCATCAGTCCCCGCGCCAGGTCCAGCGCGTGCTGTTCGGTCCCGCCGACGAAATCAGGGTAGAAGCGGTGAAGGACGAAGAGGATTCTCATTTAACTGCGACTCGCGACGAGATGGTCGTACAAATTGCGAACGAGGGGGTACTTGTGATCCCAGGTATGATACCGATACACCTTCTGTTCTCCCCGCGCCCCCATTGCCGCTCGCTCGTCCGGATGGTCCAGCAGAAACGCGAGGGCCTCAGCCAGTGCAGGCACATCCCCAAAAGGTACCAGTAGCCCATCCTGCCCGTGGTGAATGACATCTCCGATTCCCCAGGCGCGCGCGCCGATCACCGGCTTCCTGTACAACCATGCCTCCAGGTAGACGATGCCGAAGGAATCCGTCCGCGAGGGCATAGCAAAAATATCGCACGCTGCCAGCAGGTCTCGTTTTTCCTGCTCATCCACAGGCCCCAAGACGCGGATCCGGTCCCGGTCGGAGGAGGGGAGACGATCTAAAAGGCGGCGGAAAGGGGTAAGAACTGCCCCTGCCAGGACCAATTCCACCGATCGGCCAGCCTGCCAGAGGCGGCGGACGGCTTCCACAAGATGCACCGTCCCTTTGTCGTAAGACATATTGGAGATAGAAGCGACAATTGGCCCTTCCAGTTGGTGGCGCTGGCGGAAGCGCTCCCCGTCCCCGCCGAGGACATCCTCCGGCCTCACCCCGGGACCGGCTACAAGGATGCGCTTGCGGGGAACTCCTTGCCGCACATAGTAATCCTGTTCGGTAGGGGTCTGGGCAATGACCGCGTCGCTTTGACGGACGAGCGCGATCTGGTGACGCATAGTATAGAAGCGGCCCAGGGCATCCGCTCCGGGTTGAGAGCCCGCCCCCAGATGGGTCAGAGGGTAAACGACAAACGGGATCCCCCGGCGTCGGGCGAAACGCAGTCCGGCCTCCAGCAGCGGCTCAAAACAAATGGTCATCCCCGCCACCAGGTCAAAGGACTCGTCCGTGGACTGTAACCAGCGCCAGAGGTCCGGCACCCAGGGAGTCCAGCGGGCCAGCCGATGGAGCAGAATCTCCGGCACAAAAGGAAGGGACGAAAGGCCCCAGAGCAGACGGCGCAGGGCTGGATAAGTTAAGGGAGCCGCTGGCAGGTGACGAACGGGGAAATAAAGAATGCGGACTCTCTGATGATAACTTTCTTTTGCAGGGATGCGGCGACGATGGGAGTCCCAGAACAACTCAAAATCCCGCGCGTCCGTGGTGGCGACGGTGACCGAACGGCCCTCTGCGGCCAATCGGGATGAGATTTCCCCCAGGTGGGTCTCCGCTCCCCCACGGGCTGGCCAGTAGCGCTGAACAATGTGAAGAACGCGCATATTTTTATGGGGCACGACGCATCACCAGCGGCAGGTAAACCCGTTCCACGCGACCGACATACAGGGTCACAGGGATCGAAGCGGGCGCTCCCATCACCGTCCCGGACCCTGCCGTAGCCGTGATAACAACGGCGCCCAGGTTATAGGTGCCTGTCGTGTAACCTGTAGTGGTGATGGTGACCGATAGCGGGACGGAGGAGGTGTAGAAAGCGGTACCCGATGCAGGATGGACCGCGACATTTCCCGGCTGCGAAGAGACAGCCCAGGCGAAAGAGCCCTCGCCGATATTGCGAAGGTTCAAAAAAGCCCGCTCCTGAGAGCCGCTTCCATACTGGTGGAGCACATACAGGGAGGATGGCAAGACCTGCAGTCGGGGCGGAGAGGGATAGCGGCCGGTGTGTTGAGGATCGCGGTGGAACATAGGCCAGGGGCGGAGGTCGGCGCGGTAACTATTGGTCCCAAACCTAAAGGCGTAAACGTATCCGTAATCGGAATTACTATGCGCCGAACCTCCAATAACCACATCTGTGCGCCCGTCGTTATCCAGATCGCCGATAGCGGGGGATGCAAAAAGAGACCAGGCGGTATGCAAAATCTGCTCCTGTACACCGTTAGAACCGACGACGATGACATCCCAGTTCATAGAGAACAGAATTTCCAATTGTCCGTCGCCGTCCACATTGGCCACGGTGGGGGAAGAACGGATGAAACCGTTCATGCCCAAATAGTCCTTAGGCCACATCGGAAATCCGGATACGGGATTGCCGTTATGATGCCACGCGTAGAGAGCGCCATAGCAGGTGGGAGGGCACTTGTTGGGTTTGCTCATCCCATCATAGCCTGTCCCGATGATCACTTCCAGATCCTTGTCGCCGTCCAGGTCGGCCAGAGCCGGCGAACTCATCCCCGGATAGGCTACCGGCCGAGGCCATCCCGGCAGGTCTTCCAGAACCCATTCGGATCCCGATGTGTTCACCCGGAAGCCGTATACATAAGGCTGGCTGTATCTTCCTTGCAGATACCAGTACATTCCGGTGCCCACAAATATCTCGTACCGGCCGTCCCCATCCACGTCTCCTACGGCGGGCGAGGAGTAAATGGCCTCGTTCATCTGGCGGCGCGCCAGTTTACTGCCATCCTTGTCCAGGATCAGCACAAATCCACCATCGGTGGGGCGGTAACCGTCGGGCAGGACTCCTCCTCCTGTGATATCGGTGCCGATGATGATCTCCAGGTCGCCGTCTCTATCCAGATCCGCCAGGGCAGCGGTGGACCACACGGAATCCGCCACATGGTAATGCCATATTCGTGCACCCCTGTGATTCAGCATATAGATGTTGCGATCCCATGAGCCGAACACAATCTCCATATCCCCGTCGCCGTCCCCATCTCCAACCGTCGGTGAGGACCAGTTCCCGCAGGGCATACCGGTCCCTTGAGCATCGTTTGTGTCATACTTCCACAACTGCTGACCATTCCGGTTAAAGGCGATCACCGAGCCACGGCACCAGTGGACATCCCCACCGGTGCTCACGATGATTTCCGGAATCCCATCGGGCGGGTAACTGATATCGGCCACGGCGGGCGACGAGAAAACCGGATCGCTCAGATTGACGGTCCATTTGATCGTTCCGTCATCCTCCAGAACCGCCAGGACCGGCGTTGAATAACCCCTGGACGTTGTTCCAATGATGATTTCCAGTTTGCCATCCCCATCCAGGTCATACAGCGTGGGAGACGAATCCTCAATCCGGCCTCCGGGCAATTGACTGCTCCAGCGAGGCGACATATGTTGGGGAGCGATTTCCGCCGGCATAAAGTCGGCGAACGGTATTATCAGGCATAAAGCGATTGCGGCCCAGGTAAAGTATCTCATTTCCTAACCTCCAGTTTCGTGAACCCCACAGAGAGCATCCGACGATCACCGTTCGCCCCACGGGTCAACTCAAAGGGGCTCATAGCATAAGCGTACTCAAGAGTAATCCGGTTCCAGCCCTTTTTCACAATGGAGGCCGAAATCTGGATCTCGCCCTCCCAGTGGTCGCAATTCTCCCAGCGGTGTTCCGCAATCAGCGCTCCGTTCACCCGGATAGACATTCGCTGATGCTTCTCCGATACGCAGAAGGGGAAAGCACCGATGCGAAGCCGATATTCTTCTGGTTGGGTAGATGCCAGCCATCCCGCCT
>CAKZOY010000325.1 GCA_937138275.1 uncultured Chloroflexota bacterium | reverse complement strand
GGGGCGGTTTATCCGTGCAGACCCTCTGGTGCCGGGGCCTGGGAATCCCCAGAGCCTGAACCGGTATGCGTACGTTACAACAACCCGCTGAAGCACACATATCCTGGACAGGTACTGGATAGAGAACTCGCGCTATTGTCAATATTATGTTTACAACTTTGCGCCGTTTTTCTGCGGCGTTTCTTTGGTAACCTATAACCTTCAGACTCATGAAAGGAGCAAGCATGACCGGCGGTCTTCTCTGGTTTGACGACAACCCGATGCGCAAGGTGGAAGAAAAAGTGCAGCGGGCGGCGGCCCGCTATCAGCAGAAATTCGGCTCCCGCCCCAACGTCTGCTACGTCCATCCCAGTCTGCTGGACGGCAACAGACGCACGCTGCGGGTCGGCGAGGTGGAAGTGCGGCCCAGCCGCACCGTCCTGCCCTACCATTTCCTGGTGACCGAGGTGCGAGATTGACGAATCGGGAATCCATCGGTGACCTGACCGGTCGGCGGGTCGTGGTGCTGGGCCTGGCCCGCCAGGGGGTCTCTATGGCCCGCTTCCTGGCCCGCACCGGTGCCCGGGTCACCGTCTCCGACTTAAAAACTAAATCCGAACTGGCCGACCGTATCGCCGAACTGGCCGACCTGCCCATCCGCTACGTCCTGGGGGAGCACCCCCTGAGCCTCCTGCGGGGGACCGACCTTATCTGCGTGAGCGGCGGCGTGCCGCTGGACATCCCGCTTCTGGTGGAGGCGCGGCGGAAGGGCATCCCTCTGGTCAGCGACGCGCAACTTTTCCTGGAGCGCTGCCCGGCCCGGGTCGTCGGCATCACCGGCTCGGCGGGCAAGACGACCACCACCGCGCTGGTCGGCGAGATGTGCCGGAAGGCGGGGCTCCCCACCTGGGTGGGAGGCAACATCGGCAATCCGCTTCTGGACGACCTGGAGCGCATCTCGCCCCAGGATGTGGTGGTGATGGAACTCTCCAGTTTCCAACTGGAACTGACGTCCGTCAGCCCGCCTGTCGCCGCGGTGCTCAATATCACCCCCAACCACCTGGACCGGCACGGGACAATGGAAGCGTACATCGCTGCCAAGCGGCGCATCGTCGCTTTCCAGAAACCGGAGGACTGGGCGGTGCTGGGGTTTGACGACGCCAACGCCCGCGCACTGGCGCTGGCGACTCCGGCGCGGGTCGTCTTCTTCAGCCGCGGGGTGCAACTGGACCAGGGGGCCTATAAGACCAACGGGCAACTGGCCCTGCGGCTGGGCGGGCGGGAGGAGGTCATCTGTGAGCGGGGGGAGGTCCGCCTGCGGGGCGACCATAATTTGCTGAACGTCCTGGCGGCCTGTGCCCTCAGCGCCATCGTCGGGGTGCCGGTGGAGGCGATGCGGGAGGTCATCCGGACCTTCCCCGGCGTGGAGCACCGGCTGGAGTTCGTCCGGGAATGGCGTGGCGTCCAGTGGTACGACGACTCCATCGCTACGGCGCCGGAGCGGGTGGTGGCGGCGCTGCGTTCGTTCCATGAGCCGATCGTCCTCCTGGCCGGGGGACGGGATAAAAAGTTGCCCTGGGAGGAGTTTGCCCAGGAGACCGTCTGCCGGGTACGGGTGCTGGTCACCTTTGGCGAGGCGGGAGAGATGATTGCGGGGAAGGTGGAGGCGGCGCGCCGTTCCACCTCCGGCGTCCTGGAGTCGGTGGTGCAGGTGCAGACGCTGGAAGAGGCAGTGGAGGCCGCCGCCCGACTGGCCCGTCCGGGGGATGTGGTGCTCCTCTCCCCCGGCGGCACCAGTTTTGACGCTTTCCGGGATTTCGCCCATCGGGGCGAGCGGTTCAAGGAACTGGTCCGGGCGCTGGCAGGTTAACTGCGAAGACCGCAGAGAGCGCGGAGACGGATTTACAAAGGCAGGGGTGGGTTTTAAAACCCCCCTACGTCGGGGGCTGTTTGTAGTGCGCCACGGAGCGTAGCGGAGTGGCGTTCCAGCAATGAAATTAGAGAAATGCGCGAAACCCGATCACCCGATTATCTGCTGACTCTGGTGGTGGCGGCGCTGGTCCTGCTGGGGCTGCTGATGGTCTACAGCACCACCTTTGATTGGGGGTATCAGGAGTACGGTGACCCCCTGTACTGGCTCAAGCAGCAGGTGCTGTGGACTGTGTTGGGGGTTGCCGTTGCCCTGGCGCTGGCGCGGACCGACTACACCCTCTGGCGGGCCTGGGCGGTCCCCCTGATGGGCGGGACGCTGGCGCTGCTGTTGCTTGTGCTGATGGTCGGTCAGAAGCAATGGGGTGCGCAGCGCTCCCTTCTGGGGGGGTCTATTCAGCCGGGGGAACTGGCGAAACTGGCGACCGTCATCTACGCCGCGGCCTGGGCTTCATCCAAAGGGGAACGCATCCGCGACCTGACCTACGGGCTGGTCCCCTTCTCCGTCTGGATGGGGGCGGTGGCGGGACTGGTGGCCCTGCAGCCCGACCTGAGCGCAGTCGCCGTGCTGGTCTTCGCCGGGTTCGTGGTGTTCTTCCTCTCCGGCGCGCACATCGGTCAGTTGTTCGTCGCCGGGTTGATGGGCGGGGCCGTCTTCTGGACGCTGGTCACGGTGTATCCCCACGCCCATGAGCGGTTTGAGGCGTTCCTGGCGGGCCTGCGCGATCCGTCGCTCCTGCCGTACCACCCGCTGCAGGCTCTCTACGCGCTCGCCAGTGGGGGCCTCTTTGGCACCGGCTTGGGCGCGGGACGGGTGAAGTTCTACCTTCCGGCCGCCCACACCGATGCCGTCTTCGCTGTTGTGGGGGAGGAAATGGGGCTGTTCGGGTGCGTGCTGGTGATGGGGCTGTTTGCCCTGCTGGCCTGGCGGGGCTTCCGTATCGCTCTGCGGGCGCGGGATGGTTTCGGTGGACTGCTGGCTGCCGGATTGACGGCGCTCCTGGTCTTCCAGGCCCTTCTGAATATGGGGGTGATCGCGTCGCTCCTGCCTTTCACTGGGACGAACCTGCCCTTCATCGGGAAGGGGGGCTCATCGCTGGTGACGTCGCTGGCGGCCGTCGGGCTCCTGCAGAGCATCGCGCGGGGACGACCGCCCCGAAAGTGGGTGGAATCGCCGGTAGAAGAAAAGGAGAACGGTGTATCTCTGGATCGCGGGGGGCGGAACGGGCGGACACGTCTATCCCGGTCTGGCCGTCCTGCAGGCCCTTAAGACCGCCGGGCCGGTGGAGGCCGTCTATGTGGGTGGTTGGGGGAGCGTGGAGGAGCGCCTGATCGCCCGGACGGGCCTCCCCTTTATCGGGATACCGGCCGGGGGAATTCACGGGTTGGCCCCCTGGAGGGCGGCGCGGAACCTTTTCAAACTGGCGCAGGGGTTCGGAGTGGCCCTGAGGGCGGGGCGTCGGCGGCGCCCAGATGCTCTGTTCGTCACCGGGGGGTATGCCAGTGTGCCGGTGGCGCTGGCGGCCTGGTCTCTGCGGGTGCCCGTTCTGCTCTACCTGCCCGACATTGAGCCCGGGCTGGCGGTACGCTTCATCGCCCGCCTGGCGACCCGCATCGCCGTCACCACGGAGGCGTCGCGGGCCTTTTTCCCGGCGCATAAGGTCGTGGTGACGGGGTACCCGGTGCGTCCAGAGTTCGCCGGAATCCACCGCGAACCGTCCCGCGAGGTCCTGGGGCTGGCTTCGGACAAACCGGTACTTCTGGTCTTTGGGGGGAGTACCGGCGCGCGCAGCATCAACCGGGCAGTGGCGGATCAACTGGAGGGGCTACTGGAGGTGGCGCAGGTGGTCCACGTGAGCGGAGAACGGGACTGGTCCTGGGTGGCGGAGCGGGCGGAGGAACTCCCGCCCGCGCTCCGGCAGCGATACCATCCGTACCCCTATCTTCACGACGAGGCGATGGGGCAGGCGCTGGCCGCGGCCGACCTGGCCCTTTGTCGGGCGGGGGCGTCTACGTTGGGGGAACTGCCGTATTTCGGCCTGCCGGCCATCCTGGTGCCGTACCCTTATGCCTGGCGCTATCAGAAAGTCAATGCCGACTGGTTGGCCTCTCGGGGCGCGGCGGTCGTTTTAGAAGACGCGCGCCTGGGGGAGGCACTGTTGCCGACCGTCCAGGCGCTCCTGACCGATGCCGATCGCCTGGCGGAGATGCGGGCGCGCACTCAGACGCTGGCCCGTCCCGATGCGGCGGCGCGTCTGGCTGAAATCCTGCATAGTCTGATCTCTTCTCACCATCGGCCGCTGGCCAAAGGATAGGACTATGGTACCCCTGAATACCCTGTTCTGGGCAATGGTGCTGATGTTCGGGCTCATCGGCGCCCTGCGCGGATGGGTGCGGGAACTGCTGGTCACCCTGGCGATTATTTCGGCCTACTTCCTGCGCTGGCTCTTTCTGAAGATTGTCCCCTTCGTCAAAGAGTACCTGCAGGCCCGCGCACCGGTAGAACAGTTCTACATCTTCAGTGCTCTTTTCGTCCTGATGGCCGTTTTCGGCTACGCCGGGCCCGCAGTATCCGCAGCGCTGGCCGAGAAAGCCCGGCGGGAGAAGGTCCAGGACTTTCTGCTGGGGTTCGTTGTGGGGGCGTTCAACGGATACCTGCTGGTGGGCACGATCTGGGGATTTCTGGCGGCAGCCGGATACGGCATCTGGGGCATCCAGGCCCCGCCGCCGGATTCGCCCGCCGCCAATCTAGTGGCAAATCTCCTGCCCCTGGCCTGGATGTCCGATACGCTGCTCCTGATTCTCACCGGTGCGACGCTGATCATCGTTCTGGTGGTGCTTTTGTGAATCCTTTTGCGGGTCAACACGTCCATTTCATCGGCATCGGCGGGGCGGGGCTTTCCGCCATCGCCCGGGTCCTGATGGAGCAGGGGACCGCCGTCTCTGGGTCCGACCTGGTTCTCTCTCCGGCCGCGGAGGCGCTGATGAGGGACGGCGCGCAGGTCTTCATCGGCCATCGGCCTGAGAACATCGTCGGAGCCGATGGGGTCATCGCCTCGTCGGCGGTGCGGGAGGATAATCCCGAAGTGCGGGCGGCGCGGGCGGCGGGCATCCCCGTTCTCCGCCGCGCCGAGGTTCTGGGCCGACTGATGGAGGGCCACATCGGCATCGCTGTCGCCGGGACCCACGGCAAGACGACCACGACGGCGATGATCGCGACGGCCCTCTGGGAGGCCGGTCTGGACCCAACCTTCATCATCGGGGGGACACTGGTGGGATGGGGAATCAACGCCCGCGCGGGCGGAGGACCCCATTTCGTGCTGGAGGCGGACGAGTACGACCGGACGTTTCTGGGACTGGCGCCACAGGTGGCGGTTGTGACCAACGTGGAACATGACCATCCCGATTGTTATCCGACTTTCGCCGATTTCCGCGCGGCGTTCGCCGAATTCGTGGCGCGGGTTCCCGCCGACGGCCTGCTGGTGGTCTGCGGCGACCATCCCGTGGCGCGGGAGTTGGGGGAGGAGCGGCTGGCGAGGGGAGGCGTAGTCATCTTCTACGGTTTGGGGCGGAAGGTTCAGTGGACGGCGCGGCAGGTCCATCCCAATCCGTCCGGTGGGACGGATTTCGTCGTTATGCGAGGGGGGCGTCCGCTGGGGGAGGTGCGGCTGCGCGTCCCCGGCGGGCACAATGTCCTCAACGCCCTGGCTGCGCTGGCTGTAGCGGACCATCTGGGGGTGCCTTTCCCCACGGTCCGGTCGGCGCTGGAGGGGTTTCGGGGGGTCGGGCGACGGTTTGAGATCAAGGGGGAGGCGGAAGGGATCGTCGTGGTGGACGACTACGCCCATCATCCCACGGAGATTCGGGCCACGCTGGCGGCGGCGCGGGAGCGGTTTCCCGGCCGGGCGGTCTGGGCGGTCTGGCAGCCGCATACGTACAGCCGGACGAAGGCGTTGCTGGAGGATTTCGCCCGCGCCTTTGACCAGGCCGACCATGTCATCATTCTGCCCATTTACGCCGCGCGGGAACAGGATACGCTGGGTGTCAGCAGCGCCAGCGTGCTGGCCCGAATGGTCCATCCCGATGCGCGTCTGGTGGGGTCGCGGGAGGAAGCGGTGGCGCTTCTGGGGGCCGAAGTCCGCCCCGGCGATGTGGTGCTGACCCTCGGCGCCGGAGACGGCGACCGGGTGGGGGAATGGCTTCTCATTGCCCTTCGCGGGAGGGAGGAAGATGTCGGGACAGAGTGAACGGATCGCGGGACGGTTGCGCAACGTGCGGCGACGTCGGCGCAAGCGCAATCTCTTCGCCTCCGAGGTGCTGGCGGCGAAGATAGAACTGGTACGGCGAAATGCGCGCGGGAAGTGAGGGGGATTGCGTGTTGCGTGTTCCGTTTAGGGGAGTATTTCAAAGTATGGGCAATGAGTGGGGCGCACTACGCCAAAGTGCCTGCGGTCCAGTGTGAGGATACAGGTGATTTTCCGCCATCCTGACCGCCTCGGCGATGATTTCTACGGGCTGGCGGTTCTGTTGCCGAGCGATCCGTTGAATGCGTTGAATCAATGCAGGGTCGGAAATTTCTATAATCATCCTGCCCCCTTTTTGTGAATTTATTGCCGTAAAAATTATAACAGGTTCAGGCGGAGTTGCAACTGGAAGGGGTTCACAAATCTATGGCCTGTGCCATCGCTTCTGAGCAGCATGCCGGGGCTCCGGAGTGGCTGCAGGCCCTGATCGGGGCGCTGGGGGCGCGGGCGCGCGTCAACGAACCGCTGGCCCCGTACACCAGTATGCGGGTCGGCGGGCCGGCGGACCTGCTGGCGGTCTGCCGGACGACCGATGAGGTGGTGGCAGTGGTGGAGGCGGCGCGCGCGGCCGGAGCCCCCTGGGTCGTCCTGGGCGGGGGCTGTAACGTACTGGTCGCCGACGCCGGGGTGCGGGGTCTGGTCATCCTCTGCCAGGCCGACCGAACCCGCATCGGGCCCGATGGCATCGTCTGGGCGGAGGCGGGCGCTCCGATGGCCGCGCTGGCCCGCCAGACGGCCGGGCAGGGGCTGGCCGGGCTGGAATGGGCAGCGGGTCTACCGGGCACCGTGGGCGGAGCGGTGGTGGGCAATGCCGGTGCCTTCGGCGGCGACGTGGCATCGGTCCTGCAGAGTATCACGCTGCTGGAACCGGACGGTACAGTCACCGAACGCCCGGCCGGGTGGATGGAGTTTGCCTACCGGGAGAGCCGGATCAAGCGAAGGCCGTCGGGGAGCCGTCCGGTCGTCCTGGCGGCGACGTTCCGGTTATCCCCCGGCGATCCGGAGGCGCTGGCGGCCCGGATGGAGGAGATTCTGGCCTGGCGACGCACCCGGCACCCGTCGGGAGCGACGATGGGCTCCACGTTCAAGAACCCCGCTGGAGGGCACGCGGGCCGGTTGATTGAGGCGGCCGGCCTGAAAGGATGCTGTATCGGCGGAGCAATGGTCTCGGAAAAACACGCCAATTTTCTCATCAACACCGGTTCGGCCACCGCCGCCGATGTCCTGGCCCTGGTCCGGCACATCCAGCAGGAAGTGGAGCGGCAGTTCGGGGTGCGTCTGGAACTGGAGGTGGAGTTAGTGGGAGAATGGGACGCGGACGAGCGC
>CAKZOY010000324.1 GCA_937138275.1 uncultured Chloroflexota bacterium | reverse complement strand
TACTTTTCCCCGCAGAGGAACAGCAACCGCTCCCAGCGGCGGTCCACTTCGGCCTGGAGTTCGTCTATCAGGTGACGGTTCTCCGGCCGGAAGAGGTGGCGGAAGCGCCCCTGCCGCTTGAGCCACTCCTCCACCGGCAGTTTCTCCTTGGGCTTGTAGGTCAGCCGCCAGACCCCGTTCTCCACCTCGTAGAGCGGCCAGTAGCAGGTATCCAGCGCCAGTTGGGTGATCTCTATCGTCTCGTCGGTGGCGTGGCGCCAGCCCCGATTGCAGGAGGAGAGGACGTTCAGGAACGCCGGCCCGCCGCAGTTGACCGCCTTACGCGCCTTCTCCATCAGGTCCTTCCACTGGCTGGGGGCAGCCTGGGCCACATACGGGAGATCGTGGGCAGCCATAATCATCGTCAGGTCCTTGCGCATCTGCTGCTTGCCGGGGACAACCGACCCCGCCGGGGAAGTGGTGGTATGTGCCCCCAGCGGAGTGGCGCTGGAGCGCTGGATGCCGGTGTTCATGTAGGCCTCGTTGTTGTAGCAGATGTAGACCATCTGATGGCCGCGCTCCATCGCCCCGGATAGGGCCTGCAGGCCGATGTCGTACGTGCCGCCGTCACCGCCGATGGCGATGAAGCGGATGTTCCGTTCGGGGATTTTCCCCTGCCGGACCAGGCTGCGGTAGGCCGTCTCCACGCCCGCCACCGTCGCGGCGACGTTCTCAAAGGCGTTGTGAATCCACGGCACCCGCCAGGCGGTGTACGGGAAAATCGTCGTGGCGACTTCCATACAACCGGTGGCGTTGCCGATGACCACCGGGTCATCAATCGCTGCCAGAATCTGGCGGAAGATGATCGGAGCCGCACAACCGGCGCACAGACGATGGCCGGAGGAAAGGCGGTCCGGCTTTTTCGCAAGTTCTTTGGGGATCAGTTTTGTAGCCATCGCAACTCCTTATCTCACGAAATCAGGGCTTTCAGGACGTCGGACATTGACTCTCCCGCTGCTCCAGATACCGACGTACCCGCTGGGCCAGGTCCTCACCGTACCAGAGGCTCACAAAAGCCAGTTGGACCTCTCTCTCGGCCGCGTCCGGCATAGACCGCCGAAGCGCCCGCCGAGCCAGCCACAGACAGGTATCACTCAGTGAACAAGCCAGGTGAAAACGCCGGGCGGGGCCCGCCTGTCGGAGCAAGTCTATCTGCACGCGGGCCGCTTCGGATGAAGTGTCCAGACATCCCTGAGCACCTGGAAAACATGCCATCGCTACTCCCGTACGCTCAGATACGTCACCAACCGCTCCACCTTCCCGGTCTCGGCGGCGCGGAGCATATCCCGGTAGACGGTCTCTATCTCCGACGGCTTGATGTCCCGGCCGCCCAGGCCGAAGACGTAGTCGGCCATCGGGATGCGGACGTCGTGCAGGGAGAGAGCCGCCAGCAGTTCCAGGAAGAGCGGGCCGGCGTTGTTCATAGAACCGAAGGCGATGGAACGGTCCATCACCGCCACGGCCTTCAGGTGGCGCAGGGCATCGGCCAGTTCCTTCGCCGGGAAGGGCCGGAAGACGCGGGGCTTCAGCAACCCCACCTTCAGCCCCTGGGCGCGCAGATCGTCCACCACCACTTTGGCCGTCCCGGCAGTGGAGTTGGTGACGACGACGGCGACCTCGGCATCATCCAGCCGGTAGGGTTCAAAGAGGCCGTAGTTGCGGCCGAACTTCCGGTTGAACTCCTTGGCCACCTCCAGAATCACCGGCAGAGCGTGCTCCATAGCCTCCACCTGCTGCCGCTTGTGCTCGTAGTAATAGTCGTAGAAGTCCAGCGGGCCGTAGGTCTTGGGATTGTCCACATCCAGCAGGGGATAGAGGGGCTTATAGGTGCCGACAAAGGCCTTGACCGCGTCGTCGTCGTAGACCTCTACCCGCTCCATGGCGTGGCTGGTGATGAACCCGTCCTGGCAGACCACCACGGGCAGAAGGACATCGGGGTGTTCGGCGATCCGGACGGCCTGGATGACGTTATCGTAGGCTTCCTGACCGTTCTCGGAGAAAAGGATAATCCAGCCGCTATCTCGCATCCCCATCACATCGGAGTGGTCGCAGTGGATATTGATGGGGCCGGAGAGGGCGCGGTTGACCAGGCTCATCACAATAGGGCAGCGATAAGACGCCGCGATGTAGACAACTTCCCACATCAGCGCCAGGCCCTGGGCAGAGGTGGCGGTCATCACCCGCGCGCCAGCGGCCGAGGCGCCCACGCAGGCGCTCATCGCCGAATGCTCGCTTTCCACGCAGATGAAGTCGGTGGTCACCAGCCCGTCGGCGACGTATTCGGCGAAGAACTCCACCGTCTCCGTCTGGGGGGTAATAGGGTAGGCGGCGACCACGTCGGGGTTGATCTGACGCATCGCCGTCGCAACGGCCTGATCTCCGGTAAGCGCTTCGTACTTGCTCATCGTACCTACTCCGCTTTCCCTTCTTCTACCATCCGAATGCACAGGCGAGGGTCATCGCGCGGGATTTTATCCCCCACCTGTCGGCGCACCTTGGCGTTGACTGGGCAGACAGACGCGCAGATGCCACAGCCCTTGCAGTGCTCCAGGTCAAAGCCCATCATTTTTTCGTTCTCGGCATCCACGAGGATGCTGGAATCGGGGCAGAAGAGCCAGCACTGGAAGCAGTGGATGCAGGCGGCCTCGCCGAATACGGGTCGGAAGGCGCGCCAGCCACCGGTACGGTACTCCGCCGCGTTGCCCGCTTCCAGGATCACGCCTCCAATCGGTAGTTCTTTCCAGCCTTTCAGTGCCATGGGTTGCTCCTAACCTTCCTGAATTTCCTGGGCGGCGCGCCGGAGGGCCCGAATGTTGGCCTCCACCACTTCCGGGGAAACCTTGTGACCGAACCAGGCGCGCACCTGTTCCACCAGCGCCTCCAGGTCAAAAAGACCGGTGGCGCGGGCAAACGCCCCCAACATCGGCGTATTGGTGATGTCCCGCCCCATCTCCTCTATGGCAATGTGACTGGCGTCCACTGTGAACACCTTGCCCTTCTGGTAACCGGTGACCCGGCGCACCTCCTGGGGGCTCATAGAGGTGTTGACGATAAGGATACCGTCGTCCTTCAACCCTTCCGTCACCGGGACGGTGCCCAGAAGAGTGGGGTCCAGCACCAGCACCACGTCGGGGGTCTCAATCTGGGAGTGAATGGTGATGGATTTGGAACTCAATCGGGTGAAGGAACGGATCGGGGCGCCCATCCGTTCCGGACCGAAGTCGGGGAAGGCCTGGAAATACTGACCGGTACCCATCGCCGTTTCGGCCAGGAGTTTCCCGGCGGTGACCACGCCCTGCCCACCCCGACCATGCCAGCGAATTTCCACTAACTCTTTGTTCATCGTTCCTCCTGTACGCGAAATCCAGGTGGGGCACACCAATTGAATATTATGCCACAAATCATCCATTTGCGCCAGTGATGTTTATCACCCCTGGCTGTGGCATTTATCGCGGACGCACAATCTGGAAGCGGTCAAAGTCGTGGGCGATGACCGTTTCGGGGAAGACGGCCTGCGCCTCCTCCAGCACCTCCCAGTCCCGATACCGACGGGAGATGTGAGTGAGCACCAGTTTGCGGACGTTCGCCTCGCGGGCCAGGAGCGCCGCCTGCCGGGCCGTCAGGTGACCGAACTCCCGCGCCATCTCCGCCTCCTGCTCCAGGTAGGTCGCCTCAATGACCAGCAGGTCAGCCCCATAAACGACCTCAACCAGGCCGTCGGTGCGGGCGGCGTCGCCCACGTGGGCCAGGACGGCCCCCGGCCGGGGCGGCCCCAGGACCTGATCTGGATGAATGACCCGACCATCGGGCAGGGTGACCGTCTCCCCTGCCACCAGTCGCCGCCGCTCCGGCCCGGCGGGCACGCCCAGTGCCTCGGCCTTCTCCACCAGAAACGGGCGGCGGGGCTTTTCCCGGAAGAGGTATCCGAAGCACCCCGACCCCCGGTGATGCACAGGAAACGCAATAACTTCTAGGTCGTCCGCCTCCAGGATAAGCCCCGGCCCAATCTCCACGAAAATCAGTTCCATCGGCGGCGGGGCACCTCGCAGGACGACGCCGAGGATGAGATCTTTGACCCGCTCCAGGGCCGCCCGTCCGCCGTAAATCTCCAGAAACTCAATAGTCTCCCAGCGGGCGAAGGTGGAAATCAGACCCCCCAGCCCCAGGATATGGTCCAGATGACCGTGGGTCAGCAGGATGCGGTTCAGCCGCTTGAACCCCAGACCGCTCTGGAGAATCTGCCGCTGGGTGCCCTCCCCGCAGTCAATCAGAAACCGATGGTCCTGGTAGAGGACCATCTGGGACGGCAAACTGCGGTGGATGGACGGAGCGGAAGCGGATGTGCCCAGAAACACCAGTTCTATCATAACGGACTCCCTGTAACGACAACCGTCCCCCCCTCCCTCACCCTCTCCACGGTCGCCTGGACGGGGAGAAAGGTCTGCAGGACGGTCAGGTTGGTCAGCAAATGCCCGGTGACGGCCGAGGTGACCATTCGGGAGGTGCCGTCGGCGAAGGCCATCGGGAGCAGAAGTTGATCCGCCAGATGGGGGTCCACCGGCGCGCCGCTGGCGTGGTGGGCCAGCAGTTCCCGGCACCCTTCCGCGGCGACCTCCTCTGCGGGCAGCCCCTTGCGGCCGTAGGCGGCGAATCCCGCCACTGAGCGCTGGTAACGGATAAAAAGGAAAATCCCTGCGCCCGCCCCGGCCCCGCGGACGATTTTCGGTTGCAGGTCGGCCTTCAGGCCGGCCTGTGCCAGCAGGTTGCGCGCCCGGTCCACCATCCGCTGAGGGATGTGGGCAGGGAGGTTGGAGACCACCCCCCACCCCCAGACGCGCGCCCCATCCCCCCGTTCGGTCAGGGAAATGGGCATCAGCGCTCCCGCGCGCCCCGCGATGCGCACCCGTACCTCACCCCCGCCGACCGGATAGAAGCCCCAGGCGACCAGTTCTATCTCCGCCCGCAGGCCCATCCGGGCCACGGTGGGCAGGAAGACCTCCCGCAGGTAGTCGGCGGACGGCGCCCAGGGGACGTGAGTCCCTCCGCGCAGGGTGAGGGTGCTCTCGCCATCGGCCAGCGCCAGGGGCAGAAAGACGGTCTGGAAGACCAGCCCCACCGCCCCGGCGCTGCCGCGCCCGGCGACTTCGGCGACGTCAAAGGTGTACCGGCCCGGGATCGGCCTGTTGCGGGGCACGAAACGCAGGGCCTGGCTGCCCAGTTCCGCTCCTTCCACCTCCGCCCGACAGATCGCCGCGGCGGCCTGGACAGCCGTCAGGTGTTGCGGCTGCAGGCCGGGGTTGGGACGCCCCGCGCGAATATTGGTGATTTCCACCGGGCGACCGGTAAGGGCGGAGAGGGTGAGCGCGGTGCGCAGGACCTGCCCGCCTCCTTCGCCGATGGAGCCGTCTATCAGAACCCGGGATCGCTCTTTCCGCACGGTAGGGGATTATACCCCAGGCGGAGGGAGGAGGCAAATGGGTAGTGGGTAGTGGGTAGTGG
>CAKZOY010000323.1 GCA_937138275.1 uncultured Chloroflexota bacterium | reverse complement strand
CTGCTACCTGCTATCTGCTACCTGCTATTCGTCCTTTTTCTTCAGGGCCTGCCGTGCCCCGTAGGCGTAAATGGAGCCGGGGAGGGCATCTATGGCCTCGTTGAAGCGACAGACCGCTTCCGCCTCCCGCCCGGTGCGCCGGGCCGCCAGGCCGAGATTGTAGCAGGCGGCGGCCTGGTACTTGGCTCCCAGCCGCACACCGGGATCGGTGACCACCGGGCGAAGAATCTGATAGGCCTCTTCGGCCCGCCCCAACTGGAGAAGCGCCGCCCCCTGATTGATCTCCGCCACCCGGCGGCTAAAAATGTCGGCGCCCAGGCGGAGGGCCAGGTCGTAGAACTGGAGGGCCCGTTCCGGTTGTCCTCGCGCGGCCACACTGTTGCCCAGGTCTATTACCAGGCGCACGCGCATGGTGAGGAGGTAAAGCGCCAGGAGGAACAAAAGGGGGTGAAAGGGGATGACCAGGTTCAGCGCCGCACCGATCCCGGTGATGATCAGGCCCTCCGCAATGAAACGCCCGGATAATCCCTGGTGGCGCAGGTAGGAGAGTCCGTTGAAGCCCAGGATGTAGAGAAAACCGACCAGCAGAGTGAGCAGGGAGGGGTGCATGTTCTATGGCGTAAAAAGTAAAATGTAAAAAACGTAAAGACGGAATGGGGGTTTGCGGGGCGGTTTCGCCGCCCCGCAAACCCCTCTTCTGGTTCTAAGCGATGGCGTTACTGGAAGAGGTAGGTGGCGGTGCGCTCCAGCATCGGCACGCCCTGGACTTCGGTCTCAAAGAGGGGTACCAGGGCGCGCACGTTCGGGAAGAGGTGCCGAATCTCTTCCATGTACTCCGCCTGCATCGCAATGCGGTTGCGGACAAAGTCCGGCGGGTTCTCCCCAACGGCCTGTTTGTCTATCAGCATATTGACCACCACACCCCCCACCGGAATCCCGAACTCGTCAAACCAGTTGATGAACCGGCGAATGACCGCGATGGGGAGCGCCTCCGGCAGGGTGACGAAGAAGAACGCGGTCTTTTCCGCATCGGTCAGCAAAGTCTTGGCATGCCGCATCCGGTCACGGAAGCGAAGCAGGTACTCCATCAACGGGTCTTTCTCCTGCTTCTTTTTGCTGTAGGAGAGGAGTTCCCGCAAACTCATCGCCTCCTGCCGGCTCTGCATCATTTTGTTGACCCACATAGAGTAGACGCTGGACATCCCCAGCAGGCGGCGGGCGTTGGCGGTGGGCGCGGTGTCAAAGACGTAGACCTCGTACTTGTCCTCAAACATAATGTCAATCATATTCTCAAACATCGCCGACTCTTCAAAGGCCGGGTTCATTGTGGCCGATTCTACGAATTCGTCCGTCTTGGCCCGGATGTCGGCGTATTTGAGAAACCACTCAATCTTCTCCCGGATTTCCCGTTTGGAACGCTCAATGGTGTCCTTGGTGTCAATCTCGTAGGCCCAGAGGTTCGGGACCCCCTCCACCGCCGTGGGCTTGCCGAAGACATCCTGGCGCAGCAGGCCGGTCAGGGAGTGGACGGGGTTGGTGGAGGCCAGCAGGGTGCGCCGTCCCTGACGGGCAAACCAGAGCGCTGCCGTCCCGGCCATCACCGTCTTCCCCACGCCGCCCTTGCCGCCGAAGAAGACGTATTTGAGTTTCGGATGCTCCTGAACGAACTGGGTCATGGATTTTTCAATCATTCCACACCCCCGAACATCACTTCGGCCATCCGCCGGATCATATCCAGCCCGGTAATGTCCCGCTCAAACTCCGGGATATAGGCCAGCACCTGGTTGCCGAAGCGTTGCCGGATTCCCTCCAGGTACTTCCGTTGCATCTGGATGCGGTGGCGCAGGTATTCCGGAATCTGTTGCTGTTCCAGTTCCGAAGGGATCACCCGGTTGACGATGTAGCCGGAGATGGGCACCTGGAATTTGGCGAAGAGACCGGCCGCTTTGACCGTGTCCAGGATGATCATCTCTTCGGGGACGACGACGAAGAAGAAGGCCGTCTTCTCTTTGTCGGTCAGGATGCTGGAGGAGGTGTTGATGCGGTAGCGGATGTCCTGCAGTTCGGCCAGGATTTTATCCTCTTCCAGTTCCTCGTCCCGGCGCATCAGTGCGGCGACCTGGGCGTACTCCTGCATCTCCTCCCGGAGTTTGGTGATTTTCTCAATCCACTGGTCGTAGACGCTGGCCATGCTCAGGTAATAGAGAGCGTGGCCGAGGGGGACCAGGTCGTAAATGTAGTAGTCGTAGCCCCCGCTGACCACGATGTCCACCACCTGGTCAAAGATGGCGCTCTCCTCCATAGCCGGCTCCGCCGCGGCGGCCTGGATGTAGTCCTCAATCTCGTCGGGTACTTTCTCCAGGCCGTACATGCTCAGGATTTTCTGACGGATTTCCTCCTGATACTCGCGAATGCGGCGGTCGGCGTCAATCTCCTGGGCAAAGAGCCCAGGGATAATCTCCACCGCTCCCTTCCCGAAGATGTTCTGCTGGAAGATGTCGGAGAGGGAAGCCTGCGGGTCCACGGAGAAGACCAGCACTTTGTAGCCCTGTTTGGCCAGCCAGTAGGCTGTGGCGGCGGAGAAAGTGGTCTTCCCCAGACCGCCCTTGCCGCCGAACATAATGTAGCGGCGTTCCGGATGTCGTTTGAAGACTTCTGCAAGGGACAAGGTGACCTCCTGGTGCGAGTGTGCAAGTAGGCAGGTTTGCAAGTGGGCAAGTGTGCAAGTATGCAGGTAGCGATGTTATGCCAGGGCGTCGGTCAGGTCCCGCTCCCGCAGCATGCGCCGTTTCCAGGTGGCAATCTGCGGGACGACGTAGGGCAGCAGGCGCAGGGAGTAGTAGGGCGGGAGAATGGGGATGCCCAAAAGGTCCCCCATGGTGACGAGGATAAACAGGTGCTCCATGCTGCCCCGGGTCTTCAGGGCGAAGCGGGCCATATCGTGACCGGCCATGCCGTAGAGAACGCTCTTAAATGTGTCCCAGAATCCGCCTCTCCTTTTCTCTTTTTCTGCCATCGCGCTTTCTCCTGAATGGGGTCAATAATAGTGTACATCCAACTTTCGTTCTTGGCAACTTGCCGGTGCAGGATGGGGCCTGTGCAGTAATTCGCCTTGTGTGGGAAAGGGGGTGGAGGTGATGGTTTTGTGGGGGCGGCGAAGCCGCCCCCACAAAACCCGCTTTCCCCTTTTTCACGGGTGCGCCGCTCCCCCGAAATGGTTTGCTGGACAGGCCCACAGGATTGCGCCAGACGGGGTTCCGAATGGTACAGAGTTCTGTTTACCCGATTTCCTGGTCAAACAGGTCGGTCAGGTCCCGCTCCCGCAGCATGCTCCGCCGCCAGCCCTCAATGCGCGGCACCATGTAGGGCAACAGGCGAAGGGTATAGTACGGGGTCAGGATGGGAATGCCCAGCAGGTCGCCGAACACCAGGAGGGTGAACACCCGCTCCACCTCCCCCCGCGCCTTATCCAGTTCCCGGCACCACTCATAGAGGGTCATCCCGTAGAAGATGTCCCGCAGGGTGCAGCCAGCCTCCCGCAAGCGGCATTCCAGTTGCTGGAGCAGTGCTCGCCTGTCCATCGCCTGTTCGCTCCGGAATAACGGGATGCCCTGGATCGTGCCTTGTGTTATCGCCGCCACTGCGCTTGCAGCGATTCGTACAGGCTTATCTGGGCATCCGTAATGGAACGCGGCGTCCTCTCAATCTGCTCTACCAGTCGCTGCATGGTGATTGTCGGACGTGCACCAGTGCGTAGAGCCTCTCGGGCAGTAGCAGCAGCCGCCGCGTTGCAAATCGCCGTGATATCTGCGGCAGAGTAACCTTCGGTGATATCAGCCAACCGTTCAAAGTCCACGTCCTCCGCAACCGGCCTTGCGGATAGCTCTTTGCGGAAAAGGGCCACTCGGGCGGGCCGATCCGGGGGCGGAACGTACACGATGCGGTCAAAGCGTCCCGGCCGAAGCAGCGCCGGGTCCAGCGCGTCCGGCCGGTTCGTCGCCGCAACGACGATAACCCCCTTCAGTTCGTCTACCCCGTCCATCTCAGTGAGGAGTTGTGTGATGATCTGGGTGCTTGTCGCATTGGAAGTTCCCCGGGCACCCGCAATGGCGTCAATTTCATCAAAAAACAAAACACATGGCGCGTTCTCCCGAGCATGGGTGAAAATTCGGCGCAGGTGGGCCTCCGATTGACCGGTGTACTCGCGGAGTAACTCCGGGCCTTTAACATGCAGGAAATGCGCCCCGGATTCACTGGCCACCACTTTCGCCAGAAAGGTTTTTCCGCATCCCGGAGGGCCATAGAGCAGAACCCCTTTGCTGGGTTTGATCCCGTATTCCCGGAGCAGTTCGGGATGCCTCAGGGGCCACTCAATCGCTTCTTTGAGGGCCTCTTTTACCTCATCCAGTCCGATCACGTCGTCCCAGGTGAAAGTGGGCTTGCTAATCACATCCTCCGGTTCCACCTTTTGCGACCGCCGTCCATACTGGCTCGCCAGCGTCTCGTATTCGCGCAGCATATCCAGAGTGACGGAGGGCTTGGTGCCGCCGATGGCCGTTTCCAAGTCGGACATAGTGATCGGTTCCAGTTTGCCCCTGCTGCGCTGCATAGCCCGACGTACTGCTTCTGCACAGACGAATTGGATATCCGCTCCCGTAAACCGCTCAGTACGGACGGCCAGTTTATCCAGATCCACATCAGGGGCCAGAGGCTTGTCCTTTAAATACCGCGCAAAAATCTGCCGACGCGCTTCGTGCCCCGGAGGGCTGATGTAGATCAATTTGTCAAACCGTCCCGGACGCAGCGCGGCCGGATCTATCATCTCCGGATGGTTGGTGGCGCCCACCATCAGGACGCCATCCAGGTTCACGATCCCATCTGTGTATCCCAGAAAAGTTGCCACGATTCCCTTTTCCGGAGCATCGGCATGGGAGAGATCTGTTCGTTTGGGAAGAAACGACTCCAGTTCATCAAAAAAGAGCACTGCCGGGCGATTTTGCCGTGCTTCCTCAAAGATACGCCGCAGGTTCGCTTCTGACTCCCCGTACCATTTGCTGGTGAACTCGGTGCCGCTAATGGCAAAGAACGCGGCTTTCGCTTCGTGGGCGATAATACGGGCCAGTTTCGTTTTCCCCGTACCCGGCGGCCCGAAGAGGAGAATGCCCCGGGTTGGACGAATGCCCATCCGTTTTAGCGACTCCCGCACCTTCGGGTCAAACTGCGACCGGAGGGCATCCATCACTTCTTCCTTGATGTCGTCAACTCCCTCTAACTCATCCCAGGTGTCATCCGGTATTTCTCTATGGGCGATGGATTCCTTCAAGGGTTGTTGCCGGGATGGGGTCAGCACAACCGGCATACGGATGAGCACAGGGGACGTCAGCGCGGCCAGTGCAACGGGTGCTGAGAAGGATAACGCCCAGATGCGCAAACTGACGCTCTCCCGAAGCAGCAACTCGTACAGCGCAACATACCCCGCAAGAAGGATCAATGCACCACCCAGCACGGCGAGGGATCGCATCAGCGCCCGCTGCGGT
>CAKZOY010000322.1 GCA_937138275.1 uncultured Chloroflexota bacterium | reverse complement strand
GGGGGCGTTAGAGGCCAGACCCTGCCTGCACGAGGTCTGGATATGAGCCGAAAGTGTCAGGTGGCTAGTAGAACGTTCACATCTCCTCCGAACTGAAGAGGGTGGGGGGAGCCTGAGGAGGCACCAGGACGCGCAGGGAACGGGGGACCACGCGCACGCTGACCGGCGTGATCCCCATCGGGTCGCCATCGGCCTGAACGGCCATCGGTTCTTCCGTCCAGATGGTCACCTGGCAGGCCCTGCGCTGGACGATGCGCGGGTTCCCCAGATGGCGCCCGGCGAACAGTTGTCCAGCCATCCGCAGCATGTACCAGAATCCTCTGAGCCCGCGGAACAGGAAGACGTCCAGCAGGCCATCGTCCATCTTGGCCTGGGGGGTCAGTTGAAAGATGGAGTACATCTGGACGTTGCTGACGACGACCATAAGGGCGCGTCCGCGCAATGCCCGCCCGTCCAGCACCAGATGGGTGCGCACGCCGGAGAAGTCCCGCGCCAGCGTCAATCCGGCGATGATGTACGGCAACACGCCCAGCCGCTTGACCGGCTTGGGGCGGGGCTCCATCTCGGAGGTGATCTGGGCGTCAAAGCCGATGCCGGCCCAGAGAAGGAAGTGGCGGTCATTCAGACGGCCCACGTCCACTGTCCGGACCTGCCCGTGGGCCTGGGCGATGGCGGCCTCCCGCAGCCGGAAGGGGTGGGTCAGGGTGTAGACGGGCAGGTGCAGTTGCCGCGCCCAGACGTTGCCCGTCCCGACGGGCAGCACGCCCAGCGCGGTCTGGGTGCCCACCAGGCCGTTGACCCCTTCGCTGAGCGTCCCGTCCCCTCCGGCGATCCACACGACGTCCATCCCGACCTGGGCGGCCTGGCGGGCCAGCACGGTGGCATCTCCGGCCCGGTGGGTGGCCTCTATCTCCACCGACCATCCCAGGCCGGTCAGTGCTTTGCGCACCTGTTTCAGTTCCTGCCAGACGTCGCGCGGGCCGGCGGTGGGATTGTAGATAATCAGGCTCCTCATTGTGGGAAGATTATAGCATTGGTCGTGGCGGATGCAAATGGGTGAGGCTGCGGTTTGGAGAATGGGGAGGAACGGGGTTTCGGGGCGGGCGGCCGAAGGCCGCCCGCCCCGAAACCCCTATAATCCCCCATCCCTATGGCGGCGTTCGCGGTATGGGGAAGCCGCCACCTACTCCAGTCCAAACCTCAGGGTCGCACAGTGGTGTTTGTTGCCCTTCGGTTACAGGTCAGTTAAAATGACCTGTTTCCTATTGACTCCCCGCGAGGGAACCAGTATACTGAATGTATGGAGTACGGAGGAATATTGGATAGGCTCATGTCCAGACCTCGTGCGAGCGGGGTCTGGCCTTTAGCGCCTCTTCACCCCTATGGCCTCCTTTTCCCCGCCGCGGGGGGAGGGGGCAGGCTCGTATGGGTAGGTTTTTTGAGCAGCCCTTCTCGCTCCGCCGGGAACGGCGGAGCAGAGGGGAAAGGGGTGCTTAAGCGTCCTTTTGAGGCTTAGCCTGACCGTTTACGGTCAGGCGAGAGCGCGATATCGCTCCCGACAAAGCGGGGAAGAAATAGATTTTTTGATTGGGCGGCAAAGCCGCCCAATCAAAAAATCTCATATCGGGTCGGCGAAGGCCGACCCTGGGCCGAAGGCCCTCCAGGGGCGCCTTCCAGTCGCCGGAATCTAAATTAACGCATACGCCACAACCTATCTCCCATACCCCGCTTGAGTTGACGCATATGGGGGCAGGGGGGGAAAGTGTCCTTGAGAAAGCGCATTACTTTTGAGCGTGAGCATTTGGATATTGGGCGGGGAGAAGGAGTGGGCGGATGAAAAGTTTGAGCGAGCGTGGGGTCATTGCGGTAATTCCTGCGTATAACGAAGAGCGGTTCATCGGAAGCGTTGTCCTTCAGACCCGAAGGTTCGTGGAGACCGTGATCGTGGTGGACGATGGGTCCACCGACGCCACCGGCGAGATCGCCCGCTCGGCGGGCGCGCTGGTACTCATCCATGAACGTAACCAGGGCAAGGGGAAAGCCTTGGAAACGGGGCTGAAAAAGGCCCAGGAACTCCTGCCTGGGGCGGTGGTCATTCTGGACGCCGACGGTCAGCATATGCCCTCGGAGATTCCACAGATACTGGAGCCCATTCTATCCGGCGAGGCCGATATGGTCGTCGGCTCCCGCTATCTGAACGGAAACTCCCGGGTGCCGTTTTTGCGCATCGTCGGCCATCGCATGTTTAATTCTCTCACCAACCACACCTCTGGAGTTCATCTCACGGACTCTCAGAACGGCTTCCGCGCGTTCTCCGGGCGAGTACTGAATGCTCTCTCCTTTCATTCCAACGGTTTCTCCGTGGAGTCGGAGATGCAGTTTTTGGCCCGGGAGCACGGCTGGAGGGTGAAGGAAGTCCCCAGCACCGTCCGCTATGCCGACAAGCCGAAGCGCTCGGTCTTCGTCCACGGGCTGATGGTCCTGGACGGGATGCTGAAATTCATCGGGCGGCGCCGTCCCCTGTTCGTCTTTTCCGCAATGGGGACGCTGTTGCTTCTCACCGGGATGGCCTGGGGCTTCTGCGTGGTGGAAATCTACCGTCGGACGCTGCAACTGGCCGTCGGATACGCCCTGATCTGTGTGATGTTGATCATCCTGGGCTCCACGTCCCTTTCCACCGGGATCATCCTTCATTCCGTCCGGGGGCTGGTGCTGGACCTGTTCCAGCATTCCGGGTGCCGGTCGGTCAGCCCCCGGAGTGAATGAACGAGCGCCGATGTCCTCCTCGTCCGCGCGGGCCAGCGTGATCATCGTCAATTACAACGGGGGGCAATATCTGGAGCGGTGCCTTACCACTCTGTTGCCCACCCTCGGGCCGGAAGACGAAGTCCTGCTGGTGGATAACGGTTCCACCGACGGCAGCGCCGAATGGGTGGAGCGCCGGTTCCCGTTCGTTCAGGTCATCCGTTCGCCGGTCAACGGCGGCTTCAGTTACGGGTGCAACCTCGGCGCCCGCCACGCCCGCGGGACGTACCTGGTCTTCCTTAACCCGGATACCGCGGTATCGCCTGGCTGGCTGGAGGAACTGATCGCGGCGCTGCAAGACCCCGGGGTTGCCCTGGCGACGCCCTGCATTCTGCTGATGGACGCCCCGGCGCGCGTCAACACCCTCGGCAACGACGTCCACTACACCGGTCTGGCCTTCTGCCGGGGGATCGGGACCCCCCGGCCGGTCATCGGCGAAGTGGAGGACGTCGCGGCGATTTCCGGCGCCGCCTTCGCCCTCCGCCGGGAGGTCTGGGAGGCCCTGGGCGGGATGGACGAGGCCTGTTTCCTGTACGTGGAAGATACCGACCTCTCCTGGCGGGCCGTGCTGGCCGGATACCGCTGTGTGGTCGTGCCGCAGGCCGTCGTCTATCACCGCTACACCCTCCGGTTCGGCCCGAACAAAATCTTCTACCAGGAGCGCAACCGCTATCGGATGCTTCTGAAATCCTTGCGCTGGCCGACGCTGATGGCCCTTCTGCCTGCCCTGTTGCTGGCCGAGGTGGTCACCTGGGGATATGTGGTGATGTATCAGCGACGCCGTTGGACTGAGAAAGGGCGGGCATATTTCTGGATTGTTCGCCACTGGCAGGAACTGATGGCCTGCCGGAAGGCAGTGCAGGCGGCGCGCCGAGCCCGCGACCGGGATCTGCTGGCCCGCTGCACCAGCAGACTGGCATTTGAGCAGACAGGGGCTGGCGCGGTTGCTCATTGGGCTCACCGGTTGCTGGACCCGCTTTTCGGACTGATCCTGCGGACCGCGCTTATCCTGATCCGGTGGTAGGCCGATGCATATCGCCCACGTCACGGCGACGTTCCCGCCCCATTACACCGGCACCGGTCTGGTCTGCTACCACAATGCCCTGGGGCTGGCCCGCCTGGGACACCGGGTGACCGTCTTCACGGCCCGGGAGTCCGTCCCCGCCGGGTATGCCGACCCGCCAGAGGTGGAGGTCCGCCGCCTCCCGGCCCTCTTCCGGGTCGGCAACGCGCCGCTTCTGCCGGGACTGTTGGGGTTGGGGGAAGTGGACATCGTTCATCTGCATTATCCGTTTTATTTTGGCGCCGAGGCGGTCTTCCTTCGGTCGCTGACGACATCGCTGCGATACGTGGTCACGTATCATCAGGACGTGATTTTTACGGGCCCCCTTCGCCTGCTGGAGCGGTTGCATCACCGTTGGTGCGGGGAGCAGATTCTGAGGCGGGCCCGAAAGGTGCTGGCGACTTCCTGGGACTATGCGCGGTCATCCCGCCTGGGAAACCTCATCCGGCGACATCCGGGCCTGGTGAGCGAACTGCCCAATGGGGTGGATACGGAGCGATTTCACCCCGGGCGGGACGCCCGGGATTGGAGAATCCGCTACGGGCTCAGGGCCGGTGGACGGGTGGTCCTCTTCGTCGGCGCGCTGGACCGGGCCCATTACTTTAAAGGGGTGGACGTTCTCCTGCACGCTATGGCCCGTTTGTCCGACACCGGAGTCCGATTGCTCATCGTCGGGGAGGGGAACCTGCGTCTGGCGTATCAGGACCTGGCGATCCGGCTGGGGATTGCCGACCGGGTGCTCTTCTGCGGACGCGTGTCCGATGAGGCATTGCCGTATCATTATGCCCTTTGCGACCTGCTGGTCCTGCCGTCCACGACGATGGGGGAGGCCTTCGGCGTGGTGCTCCTGGAAGCGATGGCCTGCGGCAAGCCGGTGGTCGCCAGCGACCTGCCCGGTGTCCGTTCGGTGGTCCGGGACGGCGAGGACGGATTGCTGGCCCGCCCCGGTGACGCCGCCGACCTGGCGGAGAAAATCCGGGCCCTGCTGGACGACCCCTACCGGCGGCGGGAGATGGGCGGGCGGGGACGGGCCAAAGTAGAGGAGAAGTATGCCTGGCCCCAGATCATCCCCCACCTGGTTCAGGTCTACGAGGAGGCGCTCCGATGAGCACTCCGTCGCCCCGACCCCCTGGCGCCCTGTCTGACCTCCTGCACCGGACGGCCTTCAACCTGTGCGCGGCGCTGGCGGGGGCAACCGAGCGGGCCTATTTAGTGGCTGGGAATCCCTTCTACGCGGCCGAACTCTCCGAGCGGCTGAGCCAGGCCGAGAACCGGGGGAAGGCGCGTCGGCCGCCGGTGCTGGTCTGGGCGGACCCGCGGCCGGGGGCCTGGCCCGAAGTCGCCGACCGACTCCAGAATTTCCCGCCGGGCGGCCAGGTGCTGGTGCTCACGGCAGGCTGGAGCGGACGCCGTTGGGCCCGCAGGTATCTCGGAGAGGGCGGAGAGGCCGGATGGCCGCTGAGCCCGGCAGTGGTCGCCCGCCGTCTGGCCGACGAGGGGTTTCGGGTGACCGCCCGCTACGGCATCGGCGGGGCGGCCTATCACCTCTGGGAGGCCCTGGCCTGCGCGGCGTTGCTGCTGCGACGGGACGATTGGGTGGACTCCCTGCACGCGCGGGCCCGTCACGCGCTGGTTTCCAGCGACGGACCAGTAGAGATGTCCCGTCTGGTCATTCTGGTGGCCCGGAAACAGGAGGGCAGATGAGCGACGAACAATGTCTTATCGCCGCGGACCGGTCCCGCCGGGTGCTCATCCATGCCGTCGTCCTGCTGGACGCCTGGCTGGAGACGATGCGCGGCCCCGACGGTTACGGTGGGCCGGTGGTTCACTGGTGGCAGGATAATTTCCTCTACACGGGCGTCGGGCTGGACTGGCGCTACGAGGGCATTATCCTGGGGTACCTGAACCTCTATCGCAATACCGGCGACGAGCGCTGGCTGGATAAGGCCCGCCGCGCCGGAGACGACCTGGTCCGGGGGCAACTGCCCTCGGGGAACTTCCGTGCCTCCTGCTTTGAGGCCAACCCGGACACCGGCGGCACGCCCCACGAGGCTGCCTGCGACCGGGCGCTTATTGCCCTGGCGCAGGTCCTGCGGGAGCGGGTAGACCCTGCTTGGGAGGTGTATGCCGGGGCTGCCCGTCGCAACCTGGAGGGATACATCCTCCGTTTCCTCTGGAACGACGAGGGGCGGTTCTTTCAGAACACTCCTGCCGACCCCACCTTTGTCCCCAACAAAGCGGCGACGACGGCGGAGGCGCTGATGGCCTGGGCCGACTTGACCGGCGACGGTGAGGTGATGGAGCGGTATGTCTTCCCGACACTGGACCGGATCATTGTGGCCCAGGTCCGTTCCCCCGGTCATCCGCTGGACGGCGCCATAGACCAGGGAGTGATGGGCAGAAAAGGGATGGGGCGGTTTTTCCCCTTCTACATTGCCCGCTGCATCCCGGCCCTGATGGAGGGGTATGAGCGGAGCGGGCGGGTGGCGTATCGGGATGCCGCCCGCGCGGCCACCGCTTTCCTGCTACGCTACCGCCGTCCGGACGGCTCGTTCCCGCAGATTGTCTACCGGAGCGGCCGCGTGGGCGAAACCCCGCGCTGGGTGGCTGGAGCGGGGGACATCCTGCGGGCGATGGAGCGGATGCGTCGGGACGGGATGGAGATGAATACCGAGACCACTTTGGCCTGGCTGCTGCGGGGGCAGCATCCTCACGGGGGAATCGCCACCGCGCGAGGATTCTCCGGTCGCAACGGTTCGCATCCGCCCTCCCATCCCGATTTCCGCGACCTTCTGCCTGTCTGTGGCTGGGCCGATAAAGCGTTCCGCTACCTGACCGGACGGGTTTGCCGGGGAGATGTGCTCCCGGAGGTCGGACCGTTGCCGGAGGTGGAGATGAACGGCGAATTTCGGGGGGTGCGCTGTCTCTATCGGGAGACCCCGCGGTGGATAGAAGTGCGCGGCGAGAACGGCTGGCGCTACCGCTGGACGAAAGGCGCCCCCTGGGCGGAGGTAAACGGCAGAGTATGGCCGGGGATTCTGTGAATCTGCTGGCGTTTCTGAAAACGGCCTGGCTCTGGGCCGATGCCCGTGCCGTCTGGTGGCTCATCATCGGCCTGACCGCGGCAGTCGGGGGCAACGCGCTCCTCTGGCGCCGGGACCGACGGTTGGGGGAGGCGGCGCAGGCCTCTGCTGAGGCGACCCATCCGTTGCTCCCACCCGACGCGCGGCCGCGGGTGAGTCTGCTGATCCCGGCCTGGAACGAGGCGGAACTCCTCCCGACCTGCCTGGATTCCGTCCTGGCCCTCCGGTATCCGGAGAAAGAGGTCATCGTCTGCGCGGGCGGCCCGGACGGCACGCTGGAGGTCGCCCGCCGCTACGCCGACCGCGGGGTGGTCGTCCTGGAACAGCAACCCGGCGAGGGCAAACAGCGCGCCCTGCAGCAGTGCTTTGCCCGCTCCACCGGCAACATCATCTTCCTGACCGACGCCGACTGTGTGCTGGACGATGCGAGTTTTGAACAGACGCTCGTACCGGTCATAAACGGCGCGGAGGCTGCCACGGGCTCCCGTCGGCCGCTGGATGCCCAGCGGCGAAACCCGCTGGTCGTCTACCAGTGGTTGCACCATCTCTTTCTGGAAGGTCATCTGCCCGACGAGGTGGACGTTCTCTTCGGGATCAACGCGGCCCTGCGGCGGGACATACTGGAGCGGGTCGGCGGGTTCAGCGTCCCGGTGGCTATCGGTACTGACTACACGCTGGCCCAACAACTGCGGAAGGCCGGACACCGCATCCGATTTGTGCGCTCCAGTCGGGTGCAGACGGAGTATGTGGAGAAGTTGTCCGTGTACCTGCGCCAGCGCTCCCGCTGGTTTCGCAACCGGCTGGTCTACGGCCTTCGCTTCCGGGCCTGGTGGGACGTGTTCAGCCATCTCTGGGCCGGCCTGACGTCCCTCTTTATGCTGGCGGTCCCCCTGACCGGCGGCTTGGGCGCGCGGTGGCTCTGGGCCCTCTGGCTGGCGGGTCTGGTGCATCTGCTCCTCAGCCAGGCGCGGGTGATCCGTTTCGCCCGACTTCAGGGAGTATCCCTGCCCGGCGAGTGGACGCTCTTCTCTTTCGCCCTCTATATGGTCTTCGGCTGGGGCGCAACGGTCTGGGGGCTGATAGAAACGCTCCTGCCGGGCCGCCGCTGGCGATGGTGATGCGGATGATGGGAGAACCTGCCGTCCTCTCCCGGTCCGGTCTGCCCGATGCCCCGCAACCGGCCTTCGAAGTCTCTGCCCCTCTCCTTCGGCCCGTCCTGCGGAATGCCCTCTGGCTTCTTTTCGGGAACATCGCCGCACAGGCGCTGGCCGCGTTGATGGGGGTGCTTCTGGCCCGCCGGATCGGCCCCCACGAATACGGGTTGTACGCCACCGCGTTCACCTTTGCTGCCGCGTTCACCTACGCCGCGCTGATGGGCCTGGATAGCGTCGTCCCCCGCTACGTGGCCCGTCGGCCGGAGGCAGCGGGACGCATCCTCCTCAATGCCCTCTGCCCGGCCCTGATCTGGCTCCCCGTCCTGACACTCATCATCGGGGGCATCGGCGTTGCCCTGGGATACGGGCAGGACGTCCTGACACTGCTCTTCCCCGCTGCCCTCGTCACCGGCCTGCGCGGCCTGATCAACCTCTTCCGTTCCGTCCTGCGCGGCCTGGAGCGGATGGACCTGGACGCGGCGATCCAGGGGATGGAGAACGGCGTCGTCCTGCTGGGGGTGGGGCTGGCCCTGATGGTGGCCCCGTCGGCCCGAAACGCCACTTTCTCCATCCTGCTGGCGGAGTCTCTGGCCCTGCTTGTGACCGTTCTCTGGGCGGGGCGGCGGGTCCGTCCGCGGGGCGGGGAGGCTCCTCTGGCGCGGGAAATGCTCCGGGCATCTCTGCCCATCGGCCTAACCTTCATTATGATCGGCCTCAACCTGCGATTGGACACCCTGGTCCTTTCTCTCTTCCGACCCAGCCGCGAAGTCGGCTTCTACAGCGCCGCGGTGGCCCTGGTGATGCTCTCCCGCTCCGTCGCGCTGATGGCGGGGGCTTTTCTACCCCGCCTCTCTGCTCTCTCCGGACGGGACGACGCAGCCTTTGGGTACCTGCGCGATCGCGGCGTTCAAGGGGCGCTCATCCTCGGCACCGGGATCGGCGTGGGAATGGGGGTTCTATCCCCGTTTCTGGTCCATCTGCTGTACGGAAGTCTCTTCCTGGAGACCGTACCGTCCTTGCGGGTTTTGAGCATCGCCGGTATCGCGATGTTTGTCAACACTTACTTCTGGCAGGTGCTCATCGCGGAGGGAAAACAGGGAGCGATCGCCCGGACTACCGTTGTCTCCCTGCTGATGTCTTTGCCCCTTTCTTTGATACTGGTCCCCCGCTGGGGAGCGGTCGGCGCGGCGGCGGTCGCCCTGGTGCGGGAGGCCCTGCAAACTCTCCTGCTGGTGCGCGTGGCATTGCGTCCCCCGCGGGCGCTCCCCGCGCGGGCGTTTCTGGCCCCCTTCCCGGCCGCGGCCGCCATGGCCCTTATCCTCTGGCCTTTTCGGGAGGAGACGGGCGTTGCTGCCCTGCTGACCCTCCTTCCTGCCCTGCTGGCCTACATGGTCGTCCTGGCCCTGGGCGACCGCGACCTGCGGGCCGAGTTGCGGCGGTGGGGGATAACCATGAAGGGCACCAAGAATCGCACAAAGGACACAAAGAAATGACAAAAACTTTGCGTCCTGGTGTCTTTGTGGGGAATATAGCGAAATCTGTCGCCTTTATCCTCTGCTGCACGGGGCTTCTGCTGGCCCTTGCGGTTCCCGGCGCCCGCGCGCAGGGGGGCATTCCCACATTTGTCGTCCGGCAGTACGACCTGAACGGCGACGGTCGGCCGGATATGACCGCCGTGGACTGCGCCTTCGCCTCATCCTACGACCGCATTCTCATCTTTGACCGCGCCGGGGATATGGGGACCGGCACCGACGTCCGGGCCGTCGCCGATTTCAAGGACGACGTCTGGATTTTTGACGTGGGCGCCGACCAGACGGCCCAACTTGTCCTGATGTTCGCCCAGGAGGGGGGACGGCGGGCCGCCTATATCTACGACGACCGGGACGGCGATGGAGCCGTCTCCTACCGCGCCCGTCCCGGATACGTGGAAGTGACCGAATCCCCCTGGCATGTCCGGGTGGTCGCCGATCCGGACTGGTTTCTTCCCGACGGACGGGTCAACCCGCGCCTTTTGTTCCAGATAGACGGCTACGTCCTCCGCTACCTGGAATGGGGTGAGGCGGCGCCTGCCCCGGAATGGGCCCGGCGGGCAACGGTCACCGACGGCACGGTGGACTGGGAGATAGAGGTGGCAGACGTCAACGGCGACGGCATCGCCGACTATCAACTCCAGCGGCTGCGCCGCTCCTCACCGGAAGACGCCAACATTTTCCGGGCTACCCTGTATGTCAACCGACGGCCCCGTCCCCATAACTCCTACCCGGATGCCCTTTTCTGGCCCCTGCTGGTGGGCAAGCATAATTCCGAGGATTACAACTATTTTGACTATCATCCGGTGCTGTCGGTGGACTGGGCCCAGGCAAAAATATATCAGGTCGGCATTCTGGGCTATCCCACGGAGCAGGGGTATCACATCAACAGCCGCGCGCCCTGGAAAAAAGGCGAGGTCAACTACGCCAATTTTGAGAACCCCATAGCCTACTACGACCTGGCCGAAGACGCCGACGGTCGCCCCGAACTGGTGGTCCGCCTGGAGGTCTTCGCCGAACGGGATCCCTCTTTCTCGGATGAAGCATGGCTTCTGCGCGGATTCCCCCGGCCGATTGTCCAGGCGGACTACCCCTGGGATCAGAACAACGACGGCCGCTGGGACTACCAGTTGAGCCTGGCGGGTTTCCATCCGGTTACCCCTGTGGTGGAATTCCCGGACTTTGCCGTCCGGACGGTGCCGTACGGGGCGCTTCCCGATTGGGTAATGGAACGGGAATGGGCTGTTGCCACCTTTGTCGTCGCCGAAACGGCCGCCTACTGGGGGAGCGAGGGGATGCTGGAATGGGAGGTCAACCGGGGCTTCCGGGACGGGCAACTGGTGGAACCGTCGGGCCTGCGCAACCTCTACATGACCGGTCTGATAGACGAACCGCCGCTGGAGAACTACGCGGAGATCCGCCGCGGGATGCGGGGTGAGTACGCCACCGATGGGGTGGGGCGGCCTACTCTGTACTGGAGCCCTGTGGACCGTCGCCTGCACCTCTTCCGCGCCCAGGGCGGGCTCTGGAACGTGGACGGGCAGGCGACCGTCCGCTACGCCGACCGGGACGGGGACGGATACCTGGATGAGTGGCTGTATACCTCGGACGGGACAATCCGGCAACTGAACGTCGGGCGCGGTTTTCTCCTCTACGCCGGGGACGGGGAAGTGCTCCTGAGGAAAGCGGACGTCTCTCCGGCGGCGCTCACCGTCTCCCCGCCCCGCAACCGGGCGGAATGGGAGCGGTTGCGGCAGATACTGGATGCGCGCCCGTCCCCTCTCCCCGCCGACGATGTGAAGGGAATGGCAACCCAGTTTGAGGGCCCCGAAGTGCGGATAGAGGGGGCAACCGTCCGGGACGTCCGGGTCACCCGTCGGGGGATTCGCTTCGTCCTGGAGGTCCGGCCGGGCGGGCGGGTGGCGTCCGACGCCTGGGCGCTTTTCCCGGCCGGGTTGACCCCTGGAGCATACGTCGTGGCGAACGAAGCGGACCGCTGGTCGGTGCGCCCGTTAACTCCTGCTGCGCCGGTCCTGGTCTCCGTGGAAGGACCCGCCGCCCGCGAGGGGGAATGGGCCACCCTCGCGGCGACGGTTCTCAACGCCGGGCTGGAGGACATCCGCTCCCTGCCGCTCTGTGCGATTCTGGATGGGCCGGGCGGAACGCGCCAGGTGCTGACGGCGACGGTTCCGTTCCTGCCCGGCGAAGGGCAGCGGGAGGTGTGGTGGGATTGGCGCCCTCCCCGGGCAGGGGGCTGGAGCCTGACCGTCGTCGCCGACTGCGAAGGCATTCGCGGTGCACCGACGCTGCTGGGCCAGGCCCGGTTGCAGGTTGCCCACCAGTCGCCCCTCTACCTTCATCATCTGCTGGCCCTTCCAGCGCGCGTCCGCGGGGCGGTGGTGGCCCTGCTGGTCAGTGCCGTCGCGCTGGCGGGGGGTATGATGGCCCTCTGGCTCCGGCAGAAGGCCGTGCCACCGGAGGCGGATTACCCCGCCCGCTGGCACCTCTTCTTGCTGACGGTGTATGTCCTGCTGGCGGCCGGGTACGTGGGGGCGCGGTTCCTCTGGAACTGGACCTCCACCGACGACGCCCGGCTGACGGTCGCCGCCGAGCGGGTGTATGCGGAGGGGACCATCCTGCCGTCGGCGGACGCCTACCCCTTCGGCTACGCCTACCCCACCCTGAACGCGTTCCTTGCCCACTGGACAGGGCTCTCTATCCCTGCCCTTCAGACCTTCGTTCAGCCGTTCCTGGTGGTAATGCTGGTGCCGCTGGCTTTTGCGGCGTACCATCAACTGACCGGGCAGGTGTCCGTGGGGCTTCTGGCGGCGACCCTGCTCTTCCTTCAGCCGGAGTTTCTCTTTGAGTCGGTGCGCAGCAGCCACCCCAAAATGACCTGGGCGCTGGCCCTGGGACTGCTCTACGCGCTGGCGGTCAGTTTCCGTACGGCCGGAGAGGGCCGGCCCATCGGCCGCTGGGTGGCGCTCTGTTACCTTTTCGCCTTCGGCCTGACCACCAGCAGCGCTTTCTTCGCGTCCAGTTACCTCTTTGCCATCGCCTGCGCCTTTGCCGGATGGCGCGCGCTGCGGGCCCGCAACCATTCGCAATCCCAGCGCTGGCTTCCCCTGATGCGTCTGCTCTACGTCACCATATCCTTCTCCATTCTCCTGTACATCTGCATCTACCATATCTACCCGCCTGCGCGGGGCCAGTTATCGCTCCTGCGCACCATTGTGGACCAGGTCGCCCTGCTGTTTCTGAGCGTGGATGTCGCGACGAACCCGTACGGGTACATTCAGCGGGCCTGGATCAGCGAGGGAATATACATCGCCCTGACGCTTTTTAACTGGGTCGTCCTGGCCCTTTCCGCCGGGTTCTGGCTCTCCCGCGCCCGCAGGGTGTGGGAAGGGCGGGGAGAACTTTCGCCCAATCAGGTCTTTGTATGGTTGCTCTACGGGGGCTTTGGGCTGTTCCTGGCCATTTCGGTCGTACTGGACCTGGCCGGGGCCCTTTCGGCGAACTTACAGGTGCGGGTGTTCCCCCACCTGATGATTGTGGCGATCCCCCTGGCCGCGGAGGCGCTGGGGGCTATCGCACAACGGGCTCGCCAGTGGTCACCTCCCGGGCGCCGTCTGCTGGCGGCAGTTGGCGTGCTGGCGGTCGCCGGATTTTCTCTGGCATCGTTGCTGAAGGTGACCAACGAGCCTTTCCTGAGTTACAACTGGCTCTTTTATGCCGACCAGGAACGGATGGCCGTGGACTGGCTGGGAAATTACAGCGCCGACGCCCCGGTCTGGACGGGGCTGGATGAGCGGCTGGTGGCGCTGACGGAGGCCGCCGATACCTGGAAAGTGCGCCGCCTGAAGGCGCGGCGGGGTGAACCCGATCCCGCCGACCCGGCGTATCCGTACCTGATCCTTTCCGAGACCATCACCCTGCGCGCCTGGCGAACCGGGGAGTTACTGCCGGACATTCAGCCCTACAACCGCGTCTACGACAACCGCTTCACTGCTATCTACCGCCTTCAGCCGACCAGTCCGTATCGGCGGTAGGGATCGGGCTCTGCTTGTAGTGTGCCATGCAGCGTGGCGGAGTGGCGCCTGTTTGTAGTAAGCCACGGAGCGTAGCGGAGTGGCGTTCTTCAAAAACAGCGACTGAAGTCGCCTCTGGTGGCCTTCGGCCGACGGTCGGCCTTCGCCGACCGGGAAAAGGCGTCGATGGGGGTGAGGGGGGCCAAACGCCGCCTCGTTTACCGGAAAACTTCTTTCGGTCCAAGGCCAGGGGAGAGGGGGGAAGAGAGGGGTTTTTGGGGCGGCGGCGAAGCCGCCGCCCCAAAAACCCCATTTCCATCCCCCCTCCCCGTGCGGCGGTAGGGGCGGATGATCCGTCCGCCCTCAATGGGGAGGGGGGTAGGGGGGAGGGGAAATGTCAACCCTCCAGAGGATCGCACCCTTCTGGAATCACAAGCCAGCTTCAACCCATAGAGGTGGTACGACTTTTTGAGACTTTGCCAGAAGGCCGTGATACGACTTTACGAGATTCAACAACGTTTTTACGTTTTACGTTTATGGACAACATCCCGTCACTCAGCATCATTCTCATCGTCTACAACGGCCGACCCTACCTGGAGGAGTGCCTGGACTCCCTTCGGCGGGCCTTTCTGCCCGGCACCGAAGTGGTCATCGTGGATAACGCTTCCACCGACGGCAGCGCCGAACTGGCCCGCGCCCATATGTCCCAGGCGCGCCTGGTGGTCAACGCCTCCAACCGCGGCTTCGCCGCCGCCTGCAACCAGGGCGCGGCGACTGCGCAGGGGGAGGTCCTGGTCTTCTTGAACCAGGATACCCGCGTGGAACCGAACTGGCTGCGGGCTCTACTGGAGATCTTCCGGGACGATTCGGTCGGACTGGTCACCTCAACGGTTCTCTGGATGGACGAACCGAAGCGGGTCCAGTCGTGCGGGCAGGATGTCCACTACACGGGGCTGGTCTTCGGGCGGGCGTTCGGTGTCCCGCGGGCGGAAGTTCCCGCCCCGGCGGAGGTCGGTGCCGTCTCCGGCGTCTCCTTTGCCGTGCGGCGGGACGTGTGGGACGCGCTGGGCGGCCTCTGCGAGCCCTTCTTTATGTACTACGAGGAGACTGACCTCTCCTGGCGGGCCCGCAGGGCCGGATACCGATGCTGGTATGCGCCGGATTCGGTCGTCTACCACGCCGGGCGCACCGACCGACCGGGCCCGGCCGCCCTGTACTGGTCGTATCGCAACCGGGCGCTGACCGTCCTGCGCAACTGGCAGGGACATACCCTGCTCCTCCTCCTGCCCGCGCTGGTCCTGGCCGAGGGGCTGGAGTGGGTTCTGGCGCTGACAAGGGGCTGGACGGGGCTTTCGGCCAAAGGGCGCGCCGCCTGGTGGCTGCTCACCCACTTGCGGGAGGTGGTCCGCATCTGCTCCGAGGCCCGCGGCCCCCGGCGGTTGCGGGACGGGGAAATGCTGGCCCGGATGGCCTGGCGCCTGGAGCCGCGCGTCGTCACCGGAGGACGGATCGGCCGGGTCCTGATCGCCCTCTGCAATGGCCTGTTTTACCTGAACGGACGCCTGGCCTTGTGGGCCCTTCGTTTCGGGGAGGGAAGGGGATGAAAGTCCAGTTGCTGGTGCGGTCGTACGCCCACCGGATCGGTCTGGCCCGCTACACGGCGTCGCTGTGCGAGGCAATGGACCGTCTGGGCATTTCCTACCGCCTGACGATGCCGGCCCATCCCGGTTGGGCCCGGATGGCTCACCGCCTGCTCCGTCCGCTGGGTCTGGATGTGCGGACGTTCCTGACCACCTATCCGGTGGCGGCGCCACTGGAGCGGGGCGCGCTGACCCACCTGACTGCCCAGCAGATGGCGACTCTGCTCCTTTTCCGGCCCGATATCCGTCCGGTCGTCGTCACCGTCCACGACATTATCCCGTACCTGACCGCTAAGGAGCGGGGTCAGGGGGCCTATCGGCACTGGGCGGAGCGGTTCTTTGACACCCTTGCCACCCGCGCGCTGCGGCGCGCCGATGGGATCATCGCCGATTCCGCCTGCACCCGCCAGACGCTCCTCCGCGCGCTGGCGTACCCACCGGAGCGGATATGGGTGGTGCTGCTGGGAGTGGACGCGGGCCTTTTTCGTCCCCAGATGGTCCCCGACGACTTTGACCGTCGCTTCGGCCTGGACTCCCGCTACCGGTACGTCCTGTACGTGGGGTCGGAGAACCCGCGAAAAAACCTGCCGCTGCTCATCCGGGCCTTCGCGCGCCTGCACCGGGTGCTGCCGGACGTCCGTCTCCTTCGGGTAGGGGCCGTCCAGTACCCGTCCCGGGCCCGGGAACTAGCACATCTGATAGACCATCTGGGCCTTTCCGGGGCCGTGTTGCACTTCCCGGCGGTGGCGGACGACGACCTGGTGTTCTTCTACAATCGGGCCGACCTGTTCGTCTTCCCCTCGCGATATGAGGGTTTCGGCCTGCCGGTGCTGGAGGCGATGGCCTGTGGTACGCCCGTCGTCTGCGCCGATGCCGCCTCGCTGCCGGAGGTGGTGGGGGATGCGGCGCTGCGGGTCCACCCGGACGACGAGGCGGGATGGGCGGCGGCGATGGAACGGGTGCTTACCGACGGCGCGTTGCGGGCCGACCTGCGGGCGCGCGGCCTGGAACGGGCCCGTCGCTTCCCCTGGGAGCGCACTGCTGAGGAGACGGTAAAAGTATATGAGCGGATTGCAGAGAAAAATCGGGGGCTTCAGGCTCTCCCAGTGGAGACGAGGATAGCGGGATGAACGACCTTTCCTTTTCGTTGCTCATAAGCATCGGACAATCGCCCCTGCTGGGGGGCGCGCGCCTGCTCCTGGGGCTGGCCTTTGTCCTGCTGGCCCCAGGCTATGCAATTCAGGCCGCCCTCTTCCCCCGGCGGGGTGACCTCTCCGGCCCGGAGCGATGGGCCCTTTCCTTCGGGATCAGCCTGGCGGCGATTCCCATTCTATCCCTGGTTCTGACCCAACTCCTCTGGGGCCTTCGCCTGGAGTCCGTCATTATCGCCAGTGCGGGAGTGACGGTGGTTGCCGCCGGGACTGCCTGGGTCGTCCGACGACGAATTCCCTTTGCCGGAGAAACCGCGCCGGCCGGGCGAGGGGGGATACGGGATGCCCATAGCCACCGGATCCCGAAATCCGGGGGCGCGGCCGTTGCGCTGGCCCTCGGCGGAGTGCTGCTTCTGGGGTTTGTCTTTCAGACGGCGCGGCAGGGAGAGCCGGTCACCGAGTTTTATCTGCTGGGCGCTGAGGGACAGGCGGAGTCGTACCCCTATCGGGGCGTCGTCGGAGAACCGGTCACCGTGACGGTGGGGATCGTCAACCGGGAGGGTGTGCCTGTGGCATACCGGCTGGAGGTCGTGGATGGAGAAAATCTCCTGGGGCAGATGGGTCCGATGGTTTTAGGGGACGGCGAGACCTACGAAGGCCCGGTTTCGTTCACCCTGGTTCGGGCGGGAGAGCCTCTACGGGTGGAATTTCTCCTGTACCGGAACGGTCTGCCCCTTCCGTACCGTCGCCTGTGGCTCTGGCTGGAGGTGGTGGAGTGAAGGCTGAACGGCAGATTCTGCGCGCGCAGGCGGCGTTGCAGGCCGGAGATGTTGCCAGGGCCCGCCAGTTACTGGAGGAGGTGTTGCGCTCCGAACCCGATTCCGAACTGGGATGGTTCTGGCTGGCCCACGCGGTGGACACCGTGGAGGAGCGGCGCTTTTGTCTTTCCCGGGTGCTGGAGATCAACCGTCGCAATGCCCTGGCGCGGCGAGAACTGGAGGCGCTGGGGCCGGAGCCGCACCGATCGCCCGTGGAAACTGTGGCCCGCCCTGCCCGCCGTCAGCCCCTGATGGAAGACATGCGGTTGCTGGCGCTGGGGTATCTGTTGCTGCTGATTGGGGCCGAAATCCTCACCACGCTGATAGAGCCCCGGCTGGGCCTGCTTCTCCACAGCCTGCTGCTGACGGGGACTCTGGCGTACAGCGCCCGCTACTGGGACCGCCCCGTTCACCGCTTCTGGGTCGCGCTGAGCCTGGCGCCGCTCATCCGTCTGCTCAGCCTTTCTCTCCCGTTGCGGGCGTTCCCGTTGATTTACTGGTATCTCATCATCAGCGTACCGCTGTTTGTGGCCGTTCTGGTCATCCAGCGCACCCTGAAAATTTCCTGGGAGGAGGCCGGGTTGCACCTGGGGGGATTGCCCTGGCAATTACTTATCATCGTCGTTGGGCCGTTTCTGGGGATAGTGGAGTATTTCATTTTGCGCCCGACGCCGCTGATCTCCGGCCTGAGCGCAGGGGAGATTCTGATCTCGTCGCTGATTCTTCTGGTCAGCACCGGTCTCTTAGAGGAATGGATTTTCCGGGGGATTATGCAACGGGTGACGGAGGAAATATGGGGAGACCGGGGAGTTGTCTACGTGGCGGCTGTCTTTGCCGTCCTCCATATCGGCCATCGCTCGCTGGTGGACGTTTTATTCGTCTTCGGCGTGGCCCTGTTCTTCGGATGGTTTGTCCGCCGCACCCGCTCCATCGTGGGCGTTTCCCTGACCCACGGGCTGATCAACATCTGGCTCTTTCTGGTCGCGCCGTTCCTGCCGGTTATAGGGGGTTGAACGCCCGTTGCCCTGATGGGAAGACGGTGGGGTGTCGGCAACGGTTGCGTCGCCCGAGGCCCGGTATTATTTGATCAGTTCGGCGATCCGCAGAGCGACCAGCGTCAGAAAGGCCAGCAGAAGGGGGATAATGCCGATATTCAGCGACCGATCCAGGGCGCGAGCCCAGCGCTCCCGGGCCGTAGCCGCGACCTCTTTCTGTACCAGCAGGGTGAACAGGGTCATCACGGCGATCAGGGCCAGCGAACTGGCGACGGCGACGGTGGTGACGGTCATCACCGTGGAAGTTGTAACCGTAGATACCATTATTCCTCCCGAATCCTGATCGTGTTCACGGATGCTCTGAGGGAACACGTACCCGCCCCGACCCTGCTCCGTTGCGCTTGCCCCGATGCGCCTGCCGATGTTGCCTCAGTGGAAAGAGGCAAAACCGGCGGTGGTTACGCCTCCCATGATATCAGAAGTTGGTCCTTTTCGTGTTTCAGATTGATTACTAAAGCGTTTCCGAGAGATAATCGCAGGTTTGGGGATTCCTTTTATCCCCCTCACCCCCCTTGCCCCCCTCTCCCCCTGCCCTGACGGGTGGGGAAGAGGGGGGAGGAGGGGGGTTTTTGGGGCGACGGCGAAGCCGCCGCCCCAAAAACCCCATTTCCATCCTCCCTCTCCCCAATTCCCAATTCCCAATCCCCAATCCAAAGAAAGTTGCCCTTTCCCCGATCTGCGATAAAATGCACCGTAGAGCCTGATCACCAGCGCGGGGGGTGACTGTGGAACCGGTTTCTGTGCTGCGCGGCAAGCGGATTCTCTTAGGAGTTACCGGCGGGATTTCCGTCTATAAGGTCTGCACTCTTGCCAGCCACCTCACCCAGATGGGGGCGGAGGTGGATGTCGTGATGACCGAGGCGGCGACTCGTTTCGTCGCTCCGCTGACCTTTGAGGCGTTGACCGGCCGCCCGGCCTACACCGATATGTGGCGCACGGGCGGGCAGGGCTTGCCTACCCACATTGCCCACGTCGGGCTGGCCCACGCTGCCGACCTGCTGGTCATCGCTCCCGCCACAGCCAACACGATGGCTAAACTGGCCCACGGCCTGGCGGATAATCTGCTCTCCACCCTGGCCCTGGCGGCGACCTGTCCTGTCCTCCTGGCCCCGGCGATGGACGCCGGGATGTGGAGCCATCCCGCAACTCAGGCCAACGTCGCCGCGTTGCGGGCGCGGGGCGTCTACTTCGCCGGCCCCGTTCGCGGGCGGATGGCCTCGGGCCTGGAAGGGGAGGGACGGATGATGGAGCCGGAGGAGATTCTGGGGCACGTCCGGCTGGTATTGGGGCGATCCGGCCCGCTGGCGGGGAAACACGTCGTCGTGACCGCCGGGCCGACCCGGGAGCATCTGGACCCTGTCCGCTTCATCTCTAACCCCTCCTCCGGCAAACAGGGGTTCGCTCTGGCCCAGGCGGCGCTGGACCGTGGGGCAACCGTCACCCTGATCACCGGCCCCGTCTCCCCGTCCCACCCCGTTGGCGCGCGGCGGGTGGATGTGGTTACCGTCCAGGAGATGCTGGATGCGGTCCTGGAAGCAACTGCCGACGCCGACGCGCTGCTGATGGCCGCGGCCGTCGGCGACTACCGCCCGGCGACAGTCTCTTCCCACAAAATCAAAAAGACGGCCGACCTCACCCTTCGTCTGGAGCGCACGCCGGATATCCTCGCCGCAGTGGCCGAGCGCCGGAGGACGACGGGACACCCGCGCGTGGTGGTGGGATTCGCTGCGGAGAGCCAGGACCTGCTGGAGAACGCCCGCGCCAAACTGGAGGCCAAGGGGCTGGACCTGATCGCGGCCAACGACATCACGGCTGCGGATGCGGGGTTTGCGGCGGAGACTAACCGGGTCGTCTTACTGGACCGGAACGGCGGGGTGGAGGAGTTGCCGCTGATGAGCAAGGCAGCCGTCGCCGAGGCGATCCTGGATCGGGTTGCCCGCCGGTTATCTGCGTCGGGAGGAACCAATGACAGTACTGGTGGCGTATAAAACCTTTGCCGGGGCTACCGGGGAAGTGGCGGAGTTCATTGCCTCTGTCCTTCGGGATGAGGGCATCCCGGCGGAGGTCTGCCCGCTCCGCGAAGTTCGCGATGTCCGCCCTTACCGGGCGGTCATCCTGGGCGCTCCCGTCCGTCAGTTCCGGTGGGAACCGGACGTGGTGAAGTTCCTGCAACGGCACCGCGAAGCGCTGAGCCGGATGCCCGTCGCCTACTTCGCCGTCTGCCTGACGATGAAGGAGGATACGGAGGCCAATCGCTGCCTCGTGCAGTCCTGGATGAAACCGGCGTTTGCCCTCCTGCAACCGGTGAGCGAGGCCGATTCAGGCGGCAAGCCTCCGCGGGCACACTGGAGCAAAATGAGGAAGCCCCTGGTCCGGGTTGATAGTGGCTGCAAACTGTAGATGGAAACGAGGTCCTACGCAGTCAGGGTGCGGACCTCCCGCATCCTCCGCGCCCGCAACCCTTACCTGGCGCAAGCCGTGTTTTGAAAGAATCGCGGCAGGCTTTAGAAGAGTACGAACGGCAGCGACACGAGTGACCGGGCCGGAAGCGGGCGGTCGGGGCGGGGCGTCCTTTTGTGGTGTCTCTTCTCATCCCGGTGGTTGCCTGATGGTGTATCTGCGGCTGCATCTGGCACGAGAATTCATCAGCGCGTCTTCCCCGATACCGGTGTCCTGCTGGCAATGATCGTCTTCCCGCGGGACCGCTCTGGCGGACTCACGCTGGCGGGGTTGGTGACGGTGTATTCGGCAGTGTCGGAGGAAGCGGCTCGCCTTGCGGCAGGCAGGACAGTGCTTTGCCCGCCGGAACAATCTGCTGGGCGGTTTTGGACGTTTTCCGGTCCCTGGCAGATGCCATCGCCGCCTCTTTTCCCCCTTCTCCCCCGCCGCGACGGGGGAGAAGGGGGCCAGGGGGATGAGGGGGCGTTAGAGGCCAGACCCTGCCTGCACGAGGTCTGGATATGAGTCAAAAGTGTCAGGTGGCTAAGTTTGGCATAAACGTTCCAACGGAGGTTAGTATGAGCAACACAATTCGGATCATCTGGTCAATCACGCTCCTCGCATTTGCCGTCCTCTTGGGAAATACCGCACCACAAGCACCCTTGTGGGACTTGTCCGACCGGGCCGTACCCGTTCAAGCCCAGGAGACGCCTTCCCCGCGCTTCTACCTGCCGCTGGTCCTGAAAAACAGCGGCGGCGCATCCTCGCTGGAGTGGAGCCAGCACGC
>CAKZOY010000321.1 GCA_937138275.1 uncultured Chloroflexota bacterium | reverse complement strand
CCGACTTCCAACTACCGACTTCCGACTTTTCCGCCAGGGCGATGATACGACGGGCATGGGGCGTGAGGGGCTCTCCCTTCCATCCCCCGAAGGCGGTCAGCCAGCGCAGACCCGCAGCCTCCACCATTGCCTTCAGTTCGGTGGCGGTGTAGATGCGGACGTCAAATTCCATCGTCTGCCACTCGCCGCCTTCCAGCCAGCGCCAGGTTTCGCCCGTGCGCCCGGCGACGGGGTCCAGCCACGGCTCGGCCAGGACGATCAGTTCCCCCGCCTCAAACCAGTGGCGCTGAATGTCCTGCCGGACCCGCCAATCCCGGTTCATCACATCCAGCAGGAGACGCCCGCCCACTTTGAGCGCCCGCCGGGCGCCCTCCAGCACTCGCTGGTTCTCCCGGTCGTTCTCAAAGAAGCCGAAAGAGGTGAAGATGCTGATGACGGCGTCAAAGGTATCGGTCCAGGGGATCTCCCGCATATCCCCCCGATGCCAGGAGACCTGGACGTCGGCATTGCGGGCCGCGGCGCGGGCCTGCCCCAGGAGCGTCTCGCTGAGGTCCAGGCCGGTGACGCGGAAGCCCCGCTGGGCCAGCGGGATGGCGATGCGGCCGTAGCCGCAGGCCAGGTCCAAGATGGATGCCCCCTCCGGGAGGTCTAAGTAGGCGAGAATCCCCTCCACCTGTTCCTGGGTCGCCTCCGGCGATGCCAGCGGGCCGTAGATGCGCAGATAGCGGTCGTCAAAGAACGTTTCCCACCAGGCCATAGGGCTCCTTACGAAACACGTAACACGTAACACGTAATGCGTAATGTGTATAATGAAAACCACCCCTCCCGTCCAGGGACGGAAGGGGCGGTTCCGTGGTACCACCCTGGTTCGTCGGCGGGGCCGACGCGCTCTATGCCCTCGCCCGGTCTCTGTGACCAGATAACGGCCAAGGGCTTCCGCTGTAACGGGCGGGGCCCGGGGAGACCTACTGCGGGGGATACCTCCCGGTTGGGGCTCCCGGCTCCCAGGCGACCTTCGGCCGACGGCGCTGCAGGGGGCTTGCAGCCCGTGACCCCCCTCTCTGCCCGACCACCCGGATCGGTTCGCCAGGACCGCTCCGGCCTACTCCTCCTGTTCTTCGCCTTTCAAACGGATAGAGCCGTATAACTGCTTTAGATTTTACCACAAATGCCCAAAACGCGCCAATAGAGGAGGGGGGGCGGGCTTGCGCAGGAATTCGCCCTGTGTGAGAAAAGGGTGGGGTGTGGGGATTGTGGGGGACGGCTTCGCTGCCCCCACAATCCCACTTTCTCCTCGACTTCGCGGGCATGCTGCCCCCCGAAAGGGATTTGCTGCACAAGTTCTTACCCGCAGCGGAGTGGCGCTCGCCTGTTCTGTGGTATAATTTCCCCGGATGAGTCGGTTATCTTCTCCCGCGTGTTTTTGCCTTCCGCTGCCTCTGCCAACAATGTGGCCCGCGACCTGGCCGCGCCGGGCGCCCCGGAGGGCAAAGTTCGGTCACCTATCCGCATTCAGGAGGAATCGCATGAACTCTTTTCCAGAACCATCTCCCCTTCGCCTTCTGCGGGATGAGATGGAAGCCGCGACTTCCGTTTGCTCCTTTCTGAACCATGCCGCAATCTCTCCCCTGCCCCGCCGGGTGCGGGACGCAATGGTCCAATACCTGGACAAGCGCCTGGTGACCTTCGGGTTTATGGACCAGGAGGAGGAAAGCATCCCGGACCGGTTGCGCCGGGCGGCGGCCCGCCTGATCCACGCAGCGCCGGAGGAAATCGCGATTGTCCAGAATACCAGCCACGGCCTGAACATCGTCGCCCAGTCCCTGCCCTTTCGCCCCGGCGATAACATCATCTTCTGCGATATGGAGTTCCCGTCCAACGTCTATCCCTGGATGCTGCTGGAACGGCAGAAAGGGGTGGAGGCCCGCTGTATTCCCCACGACCGGGGCGGCCTGACGGTGGAAGCGCTGGAAGCGCATGCCGACCGACGGACCCGCGCTGTGGCGGTCAGTTCCGTGGAGTTCCTCACCGGCTTTCGCACCGACCTGGCTGCCATCGGAGAATGGTGCCAGGCCCACGGCGCGTACTTCATCGTGGACGGCATCCAGTCCCTGGGGGCAATCCCGATGGACGTGCAGGCGCTGGGGATAGACTTTCTGGCCTGCGGCGGACCGAAATGGCTCATGGGGCCGGTCGGCATCGGCTTCCTGTACTGTCGGCGGGAACTCCTGGAGGAGATGCCGCCGCCGATGGCAGGGTGCATCAGCGTGGTGAACTGGGAGGAGTGGCGCCAGTACGACCTGACCTTCCTGCCCGATGCCCACCGCTTTGACCTGGGCGGCCCCAACCTGGTCGGCGCGACAGGCCTGATGGCGGCGATAGAACTGCTGCTGGAGGTCGGGATAGAGAACATCCATCAGCACACCCTCCACCTAACCGATCTGCTGATCGCCGACCTGCAGCGGCGCGGGTATGAGGTGGTGAGCGACCTGGAACCGGCTCACCGTTCGGCCATTGTCTCTTTCGCCGTTCCGGGGGACGTTCGGGCCGCTTATGCCCGCCTGCAGGAGGCGAAGATCGCCGTCTCCCTGCGGGAGTCCTACATCCGGGTCAGCCCACACGGGTACAACACCGAGGAGGAGGTCCTGCGCGTGGGGGAGGTGCTGGGGGATGCCCGGCCGTCGGCCTGAACCCTGGAAATGCGGGGAGTGCCATACAAAAAAGGGCACGAGGGTATAACCCTTCGTGCCCTTTCTCTTTGCCTGTGGGATTGGGGGCCGGTTCAGACACTGTCCGGGAGGCGGCCGAACCACCCGCGTCGCTCCATCCACTTGGCCAGTTCCAGTACCGGCGAGATGGTGAAGGCCGCGCCGAGCACAATGGCCCAGTCCACCAGCGGCAAACTGAACGTGCCAAAGGGAGCGTGCAGGAAGGGGATGTAGACGATCGCACTCAGCAGCAGCAGTTCCCACAGGATGGCCAGGTTCAGCCATTTGTTGGCGAAGGGTTGGTTGAAGACCGAATGGCGGTCGGAGCGGAAGTTGTAGGCCTTGAAAAACTGGATCAGCACCAGGGAGACGAAGGTCATCGTCATCGCTTCGGCGACGCTCCGGCCCGAATTCAGCGCCCAGGTGAACAGGCTGAGGTTGACGAGGGCAGACCACAGGCCGCCGATGGTCATCAGTGTGACAACCGGACGGGTGAAGATGCCGGTGCGCGGGTCGCGCGGCTTGCGGCGCATAAAGTCCGGGTCCGGCGGGTCCACCGAGAGGGCCAGGGCAGGCAGGCCGTCGGTCGCCAGGTTGACGTAGAGAATCTGGACGGCGGTCAGCGGCAGGGGCAAGCCCAGGAGAGAGGCGCCGGCCATCAGGCCGATCTCGCCGATGTTGGACGAGAGCAGATACATCAGGTACTTTTTGATGTTCCCGAAGATGACCCGGCCCTCCTCCACTGCGGCGACGATGGAGGCGAAGTTGTCGTCGGTCAGAGTCATCGCGGCGGCCTCTTTGGTCACATCGGTGCCGGTGATACCCATTGCCACGCCGATATCGGCTTTCTTGAGGGCGGGGGCGTCGTTCACCCCGTCGCCGGTCATCGCCACAATGTGGTCTTTTTTCTGCAGGGCAGTGACGACGCGCAGTTTGTGGGACGGGGAGACGCGGGCGTACACCTCAATGTTTTCCACTTCCCGCTCAAATTCCTCGTCGCTCATCGCCTCCAGTTCCGCGCCGGTAACGACGCGGCCGCCCTTGAGCAACCCCAGTTCCTGGGCTACCGCCTGCGCGGTGACCGGATGGTCGCCGGTAATCATCACCACTTTGATGCCGGCCTGCTCGCATATCTGGATCGCGGCCTTCGCCTCCGGGCGCGGCGCATCCAGCATCCCTACCAGCCCCAGGAAAATCATCTCCTGCTCGGCATCTTCCAGACGTGCCTGGGGCTTGTAGGCTACGCCCAGCACGCGCAGTGCCTGGCTCGCCATCTGCTGGGCTGTCTGCAGGATCGCCTCCCGGCCAGCGGCATCCAGCGCGACGGGTCCGTTGTCAGTCAACTGGTGGGTGCAGGAATCCAGAATGACCTCGGGCGCGCCCTTGGAGTAGGCCACGACACCCTCAGGCGTCTGGTGCAGCGTGGTCATCCGCTTGGTTTCAGAGGTAAATGGGATTTCGGCGACCCGCGGGAACTGTTGCTCCAGTTCGCCCTTTTGCAGGCCGGCCTTGGCTGCCGCCACTACCAGCGCGCCTTCCGTCGGGTCGCCCTTGATATCCCAGCGCCCGTTGACCTGGACCAGGCGCGCGTCGGAGGCCAGCGCCGCACCCTGCAGAAGGGTCCGCAGACTCGCCATCGTCATCGGCTCCACAACCCGGCCGTTCTCCGAAAACGTTCCGCGCGGCTCGTAGCCCGCTCCGGTCACATCCAGGAGATGTCCGGCGGTCAGTATCTGGCGGACGGTCATCTCATCGCGGGTCAGGGTGCCGGTTTTGTCCGAGCAGATCACGGTGGTGCTGCCCAGCGTTTCCACGGCCGGCAGGCGGCGCACCAGGGCGTTCCGTTTCGCCATGCGCTGGACGCCGATGGCAAGGGAGATGGTCACCACGGCGGGCAGTGCCTCCGGAACCACAGCAACGGCCATCGCAATGCCGAAGATGAGCATTTCCAGGATGGGCTGGCCGCGCGCCAGGCCCAGAGCGACGACCAGCGCCACGATGACCAGGGCGGCCCGGGCCAGGATGTGTCCCGTCTTATCCAGATTCTCCTGCAAGGGCGTCCTGGTGGTCTCCACGGTCTGCAGCATCTGGGCGATCTTGCCGAACTCCGTCTGCATCCCGGTGGCGACGACAACGGCGCGCCCCCGTCCGTAGGTGACCGCCGTACCGGCGTACACCATGTTTTTGCGATCACCGACTCCCAGGTTGGGGTCGGCCAGCGGCGCGACGCGTTTTTCTACCGGGACCGATTCGCCGGTAAGGGCGGCCTCTTCCACCTGGAGGTTGACCGCTTCTATCACCCGCGCGTCGGCGGGGATGCGGTCTCCGGCGTGCAGGAGGATGACGTCGCCGGGCACCAACTCGCGCGCCGGGATTTCCACATCGTCGCCATCCCGGAGGACGGTGGCGGTGGGCGCGGCCATCTCCCGCAGCGCCTCAATGGCCCGCTCAGCGCGGTACTCCTGGACGAAGCCCAGCATCACGGCAAACATCACAATCACGGTGATGGCGATGGCTTCCACGCCGTGGCCGAGGATTGCCGAGATGCCCACGGCAATCAGCAGGATGATGATGAGCACGTTTTTGAATTGTTCCAGCAGGATGGCCCAGGGGGAGATACGGCGCGCTGCCTGGAGTTCGTTGGGGCCGTATTGGGTCAGCCGCCGGGCCGCCTCCTCGCTACTCAGCCCGGTCGGTGTGGATTGCAGGGTGGTAAATACTTCTTCAACAGGTAAGGTGTGCCAGAGCGAATTGGATTTCATAGGTTACGGTTCTCCCATCCTCCTTTTCTCGGATTTTTCCATATCTCTGGGACGTGGGTGGGCTGCTTTGAAGACCAGATGATTGAACCAGTACAGAAGGGCAGCCAGCGCGGCCATCCCTGCCGGTGGCGCACAGTCACTCAGCGCGACACCGTTCTCTTCCAGCCACATAGCGACGGCTGCTCCGCCGCTGCCGAGGGCGATCACCGGCCCGGTGATCCACCGCCAGCGGGGCGGCAGACGAAAGGGCGAACGGGAACGGGTCATAGCGGCCTCCTTTATAGCAAAAGGCGAGACCAACCCAAAGCAACGCTTAACGCTTTGTGTTGGTCTCGCCTGTAGCATTGGATGCCAGCGAGCAGCCGGGAGCGCAGCTCCGTGTTGACGACTGCTGACCCCTGTGGCAGGCTACTCCCCAACTGTGGGGGATGATACCTGATTACCGCATTTTTGTCAAGTTGCCCCAAGGGAGGCTTGCGCAGCAATTCGCCCTGTATGGGAAAGGGGTGGGGTGTGGGGTTTTTGGGGGCGGCGAAGCCGCCCCAAAAAACCCCACTTTCCCCCTTTTCACGGGCACGCTGCTCCCCGAAAAGGATTTGCTGCACAAGCCCAGGGAGAGAAATTGGGGTTTGCGGGCGGCGAATTGCCCGCAAAAACCCTATATATTTGTGAGCGCTTCACTCCCCAAAAAGGATTTGTTGCGCAATGTTCCGGGGTGCATTTCAGTTTTATTCCCCGTTGCAGTATTCGCCGCACGGGGGGAGGGGAGTTTTTTGTAGGGGTTTTGGCGCTGGCGGCCGAAGGCCGCCAGCGCCAAAACCAAAAATCTTTCTCTCCCTTCTCCCCCGCTTGCGGGGGAGAAGGGGGCTGGGGGGATGAGGGGGTATTACCCCCCGTTCCGCAGCGCGGTTGTGAAAAGTAACAAGTGGTGCTAAAATTTATCTGCCATCAACGCCCCGCCTCTGCAAACATGTTCTCGGCGAGGAGGATAGAATGGCTCAAGCACCTGCAAGCGAGACGGTTACACCGACCGCGTTTGTGCCCCGCGCGCCGCGCTCCGTAGAAGAGACGGGGTTGAATCTGGGCTTCCTGATTGACCTGGCCCTCAAGGTGATGTACTTTGAGGGGTTTCTCTCTGGCTACGAACTGGCCGAACGGATGAAACTCCCCTATGCCGGGATCGTGGACCAGGTTCTGGAGTTCCTGAAACGGGAGAAACTGTGCGAGGTTCGGGGAGCGGGAGGATTCGCCGAGTCGGCCTATCAGTATGCCATCTCCGACAAGGGCCGCCTGATGGCCCGCGAGGCGTTGGACCGCAGCCATTACGCCGGCCCGGCCCCGGTGCCTCTAACTGTTTACAACGACGCCATCCGCAAGCAATCCCTGGGGCAGATCGCCGTCCACCAGCGCACTATGCGCCAGGCCTTGTCCCACCTTGTCATCAACGAAGAGACCTTTGCCCAATTGGGACCAGCGGTCAACTCCGGCAAGTCCATCTTCCTCTTCGGCCCACCAGGTAACGGCAAGACGGTCATCGCCGAGGCGATCGGCAAGATGATTATGGGTGGGAACATCTATGTCCCGCATGCTGTGGAGGTGGATGGGCAGGTCATCAAAGTCTTTGACTCGGTCAACCATGTGCTGGCTGAAGCGCCCGCTGCCGGGCGGAATGTGGACCCTCGCTGGGTCTACATTCGCCGTCCGGTAATCACCGTTGGCGGCGAACTGACGCTGGAGACGCTGGACCTGGTCTACGATGAGACCAACAAGTACTACGAGGCCCCCTTCCAGATGAAGGCCAACGGTGGGGTGCTCATCATTGACGACTTCGGACGGCAGCAGGTGCGCCCGCGCGACCTTCTGAACCGCTGGATCGTTCCGCTGGAAAAACGGGTGGACTTCCTGACCCTGCACACCGGTCGCAAAATTGAGGTGCCCTTTGATGTGCTCATCGTCTTTGCTACCAACCTGGCCCCCAAAGACCTGGTGGACGAGGCGTTCCTGCGCCGTATCCGGCACAAAATTGAGATCAAGAACCCCACTTTTGACGAATATCGGGAGATTTTCCGCCGCGTCTGTCAGGCCAAGGGAGTGCAATATGACGACCGGGGGCTGGCCTACCTGCTCCAGGAGCACTACATTAAGCCCAAGCGCCCGTTGCGGGCCTGCCATCCGCGCGACCTGGTGGAGCAACTCTGCGACATCGCCCGCTATCTGAACGTCCCTCCCACACTCTCTCCGGAACTGATAGACCGTGCCGCATCGGCATATTTCGTAGAATTGTAAGGGGGCAGCCATGGAACCGAAACAGAGCATTGCTCAACTCGCTTCCCGGCTGAGAGAACCGTTCCAGCATCTGGTGCTGGGGCAGGTGGACGATTACTGCGCGTACCTTACCCGGATGGAAGGCACATACCTCTACCACCAGCACGCGAAGGATGAGATGTATCTGGTGCTGGAGGGGGAGATTGCCATAGATTATGCCGAGGGTCCTACGGTCACCCTGAAGGCTGGGGAGGGCCTGGTGGTGCGGGCCGGAGAGCGCCATCGTTCCCGCTCCGAATCCGGCGCCCTTGTCCTGATGTTCAAATCCCGCGACATGTTCGCCGAATAACTCAGTTCCCTTTTATCCTTTAACCTTGTCTACTTTTCCCTTGTCTACTTTCTCCCATGAAAGGCATCACCCACTTCCTCACCGGCGTCGCCATTGCCACCTTCTTCCCGGAGGTGGTGCGCCAAGCGGCCGACGGGTCACTCCTGCCCGTCCTGGGCGGTGTGGCGGGCATCCTGCCGGACACCCTGGACTTCAAATTCGCCCGCTACTTTGAGCGCTACGACCTGGAGATAGACCCCGGCCCGCAGCCCGATCCCCGCCGCATTGCCGAAGAACTGGCGGGGGCTATGCGGCGGGCCTACGAAACGGGCCAGTCCCAGAATGTGATGCTCCACACCATCCGCCTGGGCGCCGACCTCTGGCGGCAGTACATCGTCCGCTTTGACCCCGCGCGGGGCGAAATCGCCGTCCGTATCGGGCCGGTGGTCAATACCGGTCAGGCGCCTTTCCCTGGCTCCGAACCTCCCGATGCTCCGGAGGTGCGGATCCCCCTGGGATTCCCCCTGATGGAAACGTACGACCAGGAGTATCGGGTGGACATCTTCAGCGGCCCGTCTTTCCGGTTTGAGCGGGAGGGGGACCAGGTGCGGGTTCATTTTCTGGACTGGCACCGTCGCTGGTCTCATAGCCTTCCTCTGGCCGCGCTGCTGGGGCTGGGCGCAGCCGGGGTGACGGCCCTGATAGAGGCCCTCGGTGGAGGAGGGATCAGCCGTCTCCCGCTCTGGGTCGGGCTGGTCACCGGATTGGGCTTCGCCGGGCACATCCTGGAAGACCAGTTGGGCTTTATGGGGAGCAATCTTTTCTACCCTTTCACCCGCCAGCGGGTGTCGGGCCTGCGCCTGGTGCGTTCCGGGGATGCTATCCCGAACTTCCTGACCGTCTGGCTGGCGCTGACGGTGATTCTCTTCAACCTGGACCGCTTCTCCGCGGCCCCCCGCCTGCACCCGATCCTTTTCCCCCTCCTGGCGATGGGCCTTCCCCTGATCGTCCTGGGCGGTTTCTACGTCCGGCAGCGTCGCCGGGCCCGCCCCCGCCCGCGCGAATTCCTCCGCCAGCGGGATATCCTCAGCGAGGCGGAGGAGACGGAGGTCGGATAGGTCTTGGACCGCTCCTCCGACCTCCTCTGGCGCCACCTTCGGGACGTCCCCGCCTTCCGGGCCCTCCTGCGGGCGACGGAGGCCCGCCTGTACGCCCTCCTGCCGTTCTCTCCGCCCGTCCTGGACCTGGGGTGTGGGGACGGTCACTTCGGCGCAGTGGCCCTGCCGCGCCCTCCGGATGTGGGGTTGGACCCTCAGAAGGGGCCCTTGCGGGAGGCCGTTCGCCGGAACGCCTACCGCCTCCTGCTTCAGGCCGACGGGCGCTCCCTCCCCTTTCCGGACCGCGCGTTTGGCACGGTGGTCAGCAATTGCGTCCTGGAGCACATCCCCGATGTGGGGCCCGTCCTGAAAGAAGTTGCCCGGGTCCTGCGTCCGGGGGGGTATTTCTACTTCACCGTCCCCGGCCCCGATTTTCTCCCCTCCCTTTCCATCGGGCGGGCGCTGGATCGGGTGGGGCTTCGGCTCCTGGGAGACCGGTACCGGCGGTTCTTTGACCGGATCAGTCGTCATTACTACTACGACGACCCGGAAGGCTGGCGGAAGCGTCTGGCCGCGGCGGGGCTTCATCTGCTCCAGTGGCGGCCCTACCTTTCCCGTAGGGCGCTGGCGGCGGTGGAGTGGGGTCATTACTTCGGCCTCCCCGCGCTGGTGGCGAAAAAACTGACCGACCGTTGGATCATCTGGCCCTCCCGGGCCAACCTCTGGCTGACGGAGCGGGCGATCCGTCCCTTTTACGACGAGACCCCCCGGGAGGGAATCTGTCTCTTTATGGTGGCGACCGTTGAGTGAACGGGAGCGGCATCTGGCAATGTGGCTTTTGGGGGCAGGCCTGGCGCTGGTCCTGCTGGGCCAGGCCTACTTCCTCTGGCTGCCCCGCTACGTCTGGGACGGCGTCATTTTCTGCGCCCTGGGCGCGCTGCTCTGGGCGGTGGCCCTGCGGTACACCGAGCCCGCTGCCACCCCACTCCCCCGGCAGCGCAAATTCGCTTTTATCACCGCCGACCCTCTCCGAACCGCCCTTCTGGCGCTGAGCGTGTTGCTGGTCCTAGTGGCCGGAGTGGGGGCCCGCCGGGCAACCCCCGAGTCGGACTTCACCTCCTACCTCAGCGCCTGGGTGCTGGGGCTATTTCTCTTTCTGCTGGCGCTGGCCCCCCGCCTGACCTTCTCCCCGCGCGCTTGGTGGTCGGCCATCGTCCGCAACCCCCTTGCCGCGCTGGCGATGGCTGTCCTTCTCCTGGCGGCCTTCCTGGCCCGTGCGGTTGCCCTGGGCGAAGTTCCCGCCAACTTCGGCGGCGACGAGGGCACCCAGGCGCTGGAGGCCCTGCGCCTGCTGGGCCCGCCTCTGGGCAACCCCTTTGCCACCGGCTGGTACAGCGTCCCGAAGATGTCCTTCCTGGTCGCCGGGCTGGGGATGCGACTCTTCGGCTCCACCGTCGCTGGGGCGCGGATGCTCTCCGCCCTGGCGGGCACGGCGGCCGTCCTGGCGACCTGCCTGCTGGCGCGGGAACTGGCCGGGCGATGGGTGGCGTGGGGGGCGGCGGTTCTCGTCGCCTTCGGCCACTACGCGATCCACTTCAGCCGCCTGGCCTCCAACCAGATCGCCGACGCCCTGTTCGGCCCGCTGATTCTCTTTCTCCTCCTGCGCGGGCTGAAAACCAAAGAGGGTGGGGAGGACACGCCGTCTCGCCGGAACCTGTTCCTTCTGGCGCTGGCGGGCGTGGCCCTGGGGCTCTCCTGGTATACCTATTTCGGGGCCCGCCTGATGACGGTCGTGGTGGCCCTGTATCTGATCGGGCGCGCGCTGACCGAACCGGGATTCCTTTCCCGCCACGGGCGCGGGCTGGCGATACTGATTCTGGGGGCCATCCTGACCGTCTGGCCCCTGGCTCTTTATTACATCGCCCATCCGGTGGACTTTCTATCCCGCTACAACCAGGTCAGCATCTTCGCCTCTGAATGGCTTCGGAACGAGATGGCCCTGACCGGCCGCAGTGCCACCTCCCTGTTGCTGGAGCAGTTCTGGAAATCCGTTTCCGCTTTCAACGTCACCCCCGACCCCACCTTCTGGTATCGTCCGGGTATCCCCTATCTGGACCCCATCTCCGGCGTTTTCTTTATTTTTGGACTGACGGTCGCCTTCCGGCGCGCGCAGCAGACGGTCGGGGGGCTGTTGCTCTTGTGGTTCGGGGCCTTTGTGATCCTGGGATGGACGCTGACGGAGAACCCGCCGGCATCCCAGCGGGGGGTGGGGATTATCCCGGCTGTCGCCATACTGGTCGCCCTGGGCCTCACGGAGACGCTTTGGGCATTCTCGCGTCTGGCGGAGGACGGGAAGGGGTATCTTTCCTGGGCGCTCTCTGGAGTGCTGTTGACAGCCATCGTGCTCTTCAACCTGGTTTTCTACTTCCGGGACTACACCCCCCGACGGGTCTACGGCAACCCGACGGCCGAAGTGGCGGACGTCCTCTGTGATGAACTGGAGCGACGGGCCGAGGTCCCGCCTGTCTACTTTGACGGCCCGCCCTTCATGTACTGGGACTTCGGCGCGATCGCCTTTCGGCTGCGGGAAGTCAACGGTCGGGACTTTGTGCCTCAGGAGAATTCGGAACCGGTGGATTGCTCGCGCGGGGCTCTGTTCGTTGTTCTCGGAGAGAAGGCATCGGACCTGGATGCAATTCGGGCGCTCTGTCCTGGCGGGACGACGACCCATTTTTCCTCTTCAGTGGACGGCCGGTTGCTTTTCGTTCTCTATGAGGTAGCAGGAACAGACTGATTCTCTCGGCTCAGGTTCAAATCTCGTGCAAGCGGAACGATGGCCTGTTTGATTGGAAAAGCCTTGTGTTCTACCTTTAGGGATTGACAACTCTTAGAATGCCTCTATAATTTAAGAAACACCTTCCCTTTTCATTCACAGAATAGGAGGGCAATCATGCGTTGGAAAAGTCCGTTCTTCATCGTGGCCGTTCTTGTCGTGAGTAGCCTCATCTTCTCCATCGCCGGATGCCGTCGCCCTCCCGCGGCGGAAACTCCGGCAAAAGAGAATGTGGCTGTCTATGCTCACCCACCTCATTCCCGGATATTGATCCCAGCATCAGTTTTTCCAACGACTCGGCGGTTGTCTCTAATCTCTACGAGACTCTTGTTTGGTATACCCCTCCAGCACATCCTCAACTCCTGCGGCCGGGATTAGCGGAACGGTGGGAATCTAATCAAGATGCCACGGAATGGACCTTCTATCTGCGCAAGGGGGTCAAGTTCCACGATGGCACAACGATGAACGCTCAAGCGGTCAAGTACTCCATTGAGCGTACAATGAACATGGGTATGGGGGCCTCTTACATCTGGGATCCGGTAGAAGAGATTATTGTGATAGACGATTACACCGTTCGCTTCCGCCTCAAATACCCTGCTCCTCTGGACCTCATCGCGGCTTCTGGGTACGGGGCCTGGATCTTCAGCCCCGCTTGTGTGGAAGCTCAGGGGGAGAGAGCCAGTGAGTGGTTTAACGAAGGGCATGACTGCGGGAGCGGGCCGTACACGATTGAGAGTTACGAGCGCGGCCGTCGTCTTGTCATTACCCGTTTTGACGATTACTGGGGCGGCTGGAAGCCCGGTCAGTTCCACAAGGCCGTCTTTGAGATTGTGGAGGACCCAACTGTACGGCAGCAGATGATAGAAGCGGGCACCGCGGATGTCACCTATGATATCCCCCGGGAAAATCTGGCCACGCTGGATGCGCGTCCAGACGTGGTGGTCTACACCCAGCCTTCCTTTCAGAACCTCCTGGGCCTGCTGAACGTCCGCAAGCCGCCGCTGGACAACAAACTCGTGCGTCAGGCCATTTCCTATGCCTTTCCCTATGAACAGTTCATTAACACAGTGCTCTCCGGCTACGCAGTGCAGTCCTACGGGCCAGTTCCCATAGGAATGTGGGGGCACAGCAACAGACTCTTCCAGTACACCTACAATCTGGATAAGGCGCGGGAACTGCTGGCCCAGGCGGGTTATCCCAACGGGGGCTTCAAACTGGTGATGACCCATGTGGCCGGCGATATGGACGAACGCAAAGTCGGCGAGGTCTGGAAGGCCGAACTGGCCAAACTGGGCATTGAGCTGGAAGTACAGGGGATGTCGTGGGAGGCCCAGTGGGACCTGGGGAAATCGGACCCGATGCAGGCCCAGGACATCTTCGTAATGTACTGGTGGCCCGACTACGTATCGCCCTACAGCTTCCTCTATAGCATGTTCCACTGCGAGGAAGAAATTCTCTTTAATCTGGGTTACTACTGCAACCCTGAGTACGACCGGTTGATTGACCTGGGCAACGAACTTTCTGGTAGCAATCGGGCTGAGGCGGAACGCTTGTTTGTGGAGGCTCAAAAGATTCTCATAGAAGATGCCGCCGCGGTCTTTTTCTACGACATCGTCAACTCTCACGTGCTGCGGGCCGATATCAGGGGCTACGTGGATAATCCGTCTTATCCCCACGTTGTCTTCTTCTACGAACTTTCCCGGTAAGGGAGAGAACTGCTGGGGTGCCGGGCACGGAGCGAGTGCCTGGCACCCCTTCCACAGGCGGAGAGGGTAAAACCGATAACTCTCTATATCGGTTTCCTTGCCATTTTATGAAAATCTGGGAATACATCCTTCGGCGATTGATGCTGGCTCTTCTGGTTCTCTTCGGGGTGTCGCTGGTCACCTTCATTATTGCGCGGGTGGTGCCCTCCGACCCAGCGGCTCTGTGGGTCGGGCCAAGGCCGACTTTGGAGCAACTGGCGGCCGCGCGAGCCAAACTGGGCCTGGACCAGCCTCTACCAGTCCAGTACCTCCGTTACTTGGGTTCCCTCCTGCGCGGCGACCTGGGGGTTTCTATCAAGACCCATCAACCCATCATTCAGGACCTTCGCGCCTACCTCCCCGCTACTCTGGAACTGGTGCTGGTGGGTATGGCGATGGCTGTCTTCATCGGCATTCCCCTGGGGGTGCTCTCTGGCGCGCGCCGGAACAGCCTTCTGGACCATTTCAGCCGTCTGCTGGCAGTAGCCGCTGTCTCCATTCCCACCTTCTGGTTGGGGTTGCTCCTCCAGATCCTTTTCTTTAGGGAACTTCGCTGGCTTCCCATCAGTGGGCGAGTGAGCATTGAAACCACCCTCTATCAACCGATTCGGACGCTGACTGGATTTTATCTGGTAGACAGCCTGATCACCCGCAACTGGCCGGCCTTCAGCGATGCGCTGCTTCACATCATCCTGCCTGCTTTCACTCTCGCCACTTATGCTATCGGCCTATCCATCCGGATGACCCGTTCCACCATCGTGGAAGTCCTGGAGGAGAAATATATCGTCGCTGCGCGGGCCGCTGGACTGCCAGAACGGACGGTCCTTTTCCGCCTGGCCCTGAAGAACGCCATCGTCCCCACACTGACCGTGCTGGCCCTCTCGTTTGTTTACTCGCTGACCGGAGCGATTCTGGTGGAGGTTATCTTCTCCTGGCCGGGGTTGGGCAGTTATGTCACCGCGGCGGTCCTCAGCGCGGATTTCCCGGTGATTATGGCTGTGACGCTCATTGTGACCGCTTTCTACGTGGTCATCAACTTGCTGCTGGACCTGGTCCAGGCGGCGCTGGATCCGCGGGTCGTATTGCGCTGACTGGAGGAGGGTGGATGATCCCCTTCGGGCAGGCAGTAGGAGAATGGGCTCGGGAGCGGCAGCCTCTGTGGGCGGAGTACGGCCTGATGCTGCGTGCGTTTCGGAGGGACTGGTTGGCCCTGGTCAGCCTTTCCATTATCATTGCTTTTATCTTTTTTGCCGCCTTCGCCCCCTGGCTGACTCCCTACCCGGAACAGGGCCGGGGCGTACCGAACATCGCCGAGAGATTTCAGCCCCCTTCCAGACTTCACCCCCTGGGTACTGACGACCTGGGGCGGGACCTGTGGGCGCGTATCTGCTTCGGCGGTCGGACCTCCCTTTCCATCGGCTTTCTGGTCGTCGTCATCGCTGTGCTGATTGGAACGCCGCTGGGGGCGATCGCGGGCTTTTTCGGGGGCTGGGTGGACGAAGTCATTATGCGCCTGACGGACATTTTCCTTGCGTTTCCTTCCCTCCTCCTGGCTATCGCCATTGCTGCGGCATTGGGCCCCAGTTTCACCAACGCGATGGTCGCGATTGCTCTGACCTGGTGGCCCTGGTACACCCGTCTGGTACGTGCCCAGACGCTATCCCTGCGGGAGCGGACATTTATAGAAGCGGCCCGTGGCATTGGAGTGAAAGAGGGGACGATCATTTTCCGTCACATCTTGCCCAATGTGATGACCCCTGTCCTGGTCCAGGCCACGATGGACATCGGATCGGCAATTCTGACCGGTGCGGCGATGAGTTTCATCGGCCTGGGGGTTCAGCCTCCGACTGCCGACTGGGGGCAGATGGTCAGCGTAGGACGGGTGTATTTTATTAATGCGCCCTGGTTTGTGACATTTCCCGGCCTGGCGATTTTCCTGGTGTCGTTGGCCTTCAACCTGCTGGGAGATAGCATTCGGGATATCGCCGATCCTCGCACCAGGAGAGCGGTGAGATGAGAGAGCCCCTCATCTCCGTCCGCGATTTGCGAGTTCAATTTCACACCTATGCTGGCGTGGTGAATGCCCTGAATGGTGTCTCCTTTGACCTCTACCCGGGGGAGGTTTTCGGCCTGGTCGGAGAGACGGGGTGCGGCAAATCGGTGACAGGACTTGCCCTCCTGCAGTTGATTCCGCCACCGGGGGAAATCGTTGGCGGGCAGATCCTCTATTGCGGTCAGGACTTGCGAACTCTCCCCCCGGCGCAGATGCGTTCGCTTCGGGGAGGAAAGATTGCGATGGTGTTTCAGGACCCGGCCGCGGCCCTGAACCCCGTCTTTACAGTCGGCGAGCAAATGGAGATGGTCATCCGACAACATCGCCGGGTGAGCCGCAGGGATGCTCGCCGTCAGGCAGCGGAGATGCTCCGCGCAGTGGGGATGCCCGACCCGCTGCGGATCCTCAACGCGTATCCCCACGAACTGAGCGGGGGGATGCAGCAGCGAGTGATGATCGCCATAGCGCTCTCTTCTGGCGCGGAAGTTCTTGTTGCGGACGAGCCCACAACTGCTCTGGATGTCACCATCCAGGCACAAATCTTGGACCTTCTGGTTAGTCTGAAGAAAGAGCGGGGTATTGCCATTTTGTTGATTACTCATAACCTGGGTGTGGTGGCGGAAACCTGCGATCGGGTCGGCGTCCTCTACGCTGGGTCGGTGATGGAAATGGGGCCGACAACCGCCATTTTTCGGGAGATGAAACACCCCTACACCCAAGGGCTTCTGGCCGCTATCCCTCACGCGGAACGCCGGGGTCGTTTCCTCTCGGCAATCCCCGGTTCGGTTCCTTCCGGTCTGCAAATCCCTCCGGGTTGCCCCTTTCATCCCCGCTGTGCTTTTGCATGGGATGAGTGTCGGAATGAAATCCCCTCTCTCCTCCCGGTAGACGAAGGCCACTGGGTGGCATGCCATCTCTATGGTCGGGGTAGGAGATGAACGCCCTTCTTCAAGCCCGTCAGTTAACGAAACACTTTTCCCTGGGGGGAGGATGGTGGCATCGCCGATTGACGGTCCGCGCGCTGGAGTGGGTGGACCTGGACATCTACCCGGGGGAGACCCTGGGAGTGGTGGGAGAATCTGGATGCGGCAAGACAACCCTTGGCCGTTGCTTGATCCGTCTGATAGAACCGACCTTTGGAGAGGTCTTCTTTCGCGGAGAGAACCTGCTCAAACTGGACCGGGCCACCCTGCGGCAGCGGCGGCGGGAATTCCAGATGGTCTTCCAGAACCCCTACCTCTCGCTGGACCCGCGGATGAACGTGCTGGACCTGGTAGAGGAGCCTCTGCGGGCTCATACTGACCTGCGCGGGCGGGCCCTGGCGGATCGGGTGACCGAACTCCTGGAGCGCGTCGGACTGGCCAGGGAGCATCTGTACCGGTACCCGCACGAGTTTTCCGGGGGGCAATTGCAGCGTATCGCCATTGCGCGGGCGCTGGCCCTGAATCCGGTCTTTGTGGTACTGGATGAGCCGACCTCGGCGTTGGACGTCTCCGTTCAAGCGCAGATTCTCAACTTGCTGAAAGAACTTCAGGTGGAACTGGGGCTCACCTACCTGTTTATCTCTCACGACCTGAGTGTTGTTCAGTATATTAGCGACCGGATTGCGGTGATGTATTTGGGTCGTATTGTGGAACTCGGCACGGCGGAGCAGATATTTTCCAACGCCCGTCACCCTTACACCCAGGCGCTGCTCTCCAGCACCCCTCTACCCGACCCCCAGGCCCGGCGTTCGCGGATCATCCTTCCTGGGGATGTGCCCAGTCCTCTCAACCCACCACCCGGCTGTTCGTTTCATCCCCGTTGTTTTCAGGCCCTACCCGTCTGCGCCACCGATGAACCCCGACTGATAGATGTGGGGGACAACCATTTCGTGGCCTGCCACCGGGTACGCTGAAAATGCGGGGCCACTTTCGCGAGGATGCAAACTTCCACTTGACGGAATGGAGGTCATACGATGCCCAGAGGCGGTCTGTACAACCCAACCGATTGTGAGGATTTTGTTCGTGGCTGTCTGTGGATGGGAACCGGTGGCGGCGGAGGCCCGGAATGGGGCCGTCGCGTGCTACAGGAAGCCCTGAACGAAGGAATAAGGCTGGAGTGGGTAGATGTCACCGAGATTCCCGATGATGCCTGGACCTGTACCGCTTATGGGATGGGCTCTATTGCTCCCGTCTCTGAGGAGACGCGAGCGCTGATCCGGCAGTTCGGTCTAACCGACCGGTATGGCCATCAGGCGATGGAGATCGCCGTAAAGGAACTGGCATCCTACGCTGGCGTGGAGATCGGAGCCATTGTCCCTTCCGAACTGGGCGCCGGCAACACTCCCGCTCCCCTCGTTGTCGGTGCCCGACTGGGCATTCCCGTCGTGGACGGGGACTATGCTGGTCGGGCCATTCCGGAGGAGATGCAGGGTACGCCGTATCTCTATGGCAAGAACAGTTGGCCTTTCGCCAGCGTGGACCGGTGGGGGAACATCGTCATCGCCAAAGAGACCTGTAACCCCTATATGCTGGAGCGCATCGGCAAGATGCTGGCGGTAGCTGCTTTTGGCATCTGCTACATCGCGGCCACCCTTCTCCCCGGCCGGGAGATGAGGGAGATTGTCGTGCCGGGAACGCTGACCTTTTGTCTGGAACTGGGGCGGGTCATCCGCCGCGCCCGAGAAGAAGGTCGGGACCCCGTGGAGGCGGCCGTTCGGTTCACCAACGGCTGGCTTCTCTTTGAAGGAGAGGTGACGGGGAAGGATTGGGAGGACCGCGAGGGCTACATGTTCGGCACGTCGCACATCCGGGGGACGGGCGAATACAGGGGGCACACCTTAGACATCTGGTTCAAGAACGAGAACCACGTCTCCTGGTTGGACGGCCGCCCCTTCGTCTGTAGTCCTGACTTGGTGGTCGTTGCGGACCGGCGGACCGGTGAGGGCATCACGAACACCGACCTGGCCGCGGGGATGGAGGTCGCCGTGATCGGAGTGCGGGGACTGGAGGCGTTCCGTAGCGAGCGGGGGCTATCTGCTGCCGGCCCGCGCTACTTCGGCTTTGATATAGACTATGTCCCCATAGAGGTCTTGATGGGAGGGCGCTGATGGAACTGGCGTACGGCACCGAGACCCGCGGTGAATTTTTCAGCATAGAACTCGCTGCGGCGGCCCACCGTCTGGTGACCGAGATGCGTCCTGTTCAGCCCGGTCAGCAAGTCGCTATCACCGCCGATACGCTTTCCGATATGCGGGTCGTGGAGGCGACAGCGCGGGCCGTCTATGCTGTCGGCGGTGTGCCTTCTATCTTCCGCTATCCGACCAACCCCAACCCGTGCGCGGACCCCCCTGCTCCGGTAGCGGCGGGGCTTCTCCGCGCCGATGTCTGGATAGATTTCGCGGTCGGGTATCACCTCTACAGTCCTGCCTACCACGCAGCAATTGCCGCAGGTTGCATCTACGTCTGCCTAACTGGGATGGACGTGGATATGATGGTCCGGACGATCGGGCGGGTCCCATACCGTCCTTTGCGGGATATGGCCGACCGCCTCTACCGGTTATCGCAAGCGGCTCGTGTCATTCGGGTTACCTCTCCTGCCGGAACCGACCTGACGATGCAGGTGTACCCGGCCGGAGACCCCTTTTGGGAACCGCCGCCGTCCCATGGGGGGTATCCGCAGATGCTGGGAGGACAGTCCGGTTTTATGGCCGACCGGGAGAGTTTTCAGGGGGTGCTGGTCTTTGACGCGGCCCTCTGGCCTCCGCCCGAACTGGGAGTTCTCCGCCACCCGGTCCGTTTGGAGGTGGAGAAGGGGCGGATTGTGCGGATAGAAGGAGGCCATGAGGCCCGGGTCTTTCAGCGGTGGCTGGAATCCTGGGGTCATCCGGCGATGTTCCAGGTAGATCACGCCTGTTACGGCTTCAACCCTGGCGTCACCCGCCCGACAGGTCGCATTCTGGAGGATGAGCGCATCTTCGGCTGCATGCAATTCGGCATCGGCCCCAGCGACTGGGGTGCTCCCTCCCACACCGATGGGGTCGTGCTGAACCCCACCGTATATCTGGACGGGATGCCCATTGAGAAGGAGGGGCGCTATGTCCATCCCGACTTGGTGGCCCTCTGTCGGGAGATGGGGGTGCTTGGGTATTGAGGCGGCATTATACGGACTGGCAGGCATTTTGCAGTCATCAATGGAGATGTCCTTATGCGTTTCTGGATGAACTTTGAACTAAGTTTCAGGCTATACGAAAGGGTGGGGGCGTAAGCCTTGTATGGGTAGGTTCTTTCATCCCCCAGCGAACGAGGGGTAAAAAGTAGATTTTTTGATTGGGCGGCGAAGCCGCCCAATCAAAAAATCTATTTCTCCCTCGCTCCGTGGGGGTGATGTTACGCTTTCGCCTGACTGTAAACAGTAGGGGCGTTTAAGCGCCCTTTTCCCCTCAGCCCCGCTGTTCACGGCAGGGCGAGAGGGCTGCCCCAAAAACCTACCCATACGAGGGGCGTAAGCCCCCCGTTGTTTTAGGAAGAGCGCTCTTCGGCGATGAGCAAAAACCGATTAGAGACCTACCTCTATGTTCTGGTGATCCTGCTCATCGGTCTCGGATTCCGGCTGATGGGGCTTACCTGGGGGGAGGGGCAGCCCATCCATCCGGATGAAGAGTTCCTGCGCCAGGTGACCGCGGCGGTGGAACTCCCAGACCGATGGGACCTGTACCTGGATACGGATCACTCCCCCCTGAACCCGTATAACCGGGGGCATGGGTTTTTCGTCTACGGCACGTTGCCCCTTTTCCTGACCCGCGCGACGGGCGAGGCGCTGGACCGGGGATGTCGGGACGGCGCGGCGGTCTCCCTGCCATCTCGCATCCTGGCGCCGATCCTCTTGGGCAAGGGCGTCGCCTGCCATCCCGACGCTTTCATTTGGGCCGGCGCGCGCCATCTGGGGCGGCTGCTGGCGGCGCTCTTTGATGTGGGGAGCATCCTCTTCGTCTTCCTGGCCGGGCGACGCCTTCGCTCCGACGACCTGGGCCTGCTGGCCGCGCTTCTCTACGCCCTGGCCGTTTTGCCCATCCAGCAATCCCACTTCTACACCGTGGATGCCTTCGCCAACTTCTTCGTCGCCGCAACGATCTACCTGGCCCTGGCGATCGCGCAGACCGGCGGATGGGCGGCGGTCGCCCTGGCGGGGCTGGCGACCGGCCTGGGGATGGCCTGCAAGATCAGCGTCTGGCCTCTGGCCCCCCTGGTGGCGGCGGCGGTTGGCATCTGGGCTTTTGCGCATAGTCCGGCACGGAGCGCAGCGGAGTGCCGTCAGAGCAAAGCAGAGTGCCGCCGGGCCCTGATGGGATTCATCGCCCGCGGCATCCTGGCTGGCGCTCTGGCCTTCCTGGCCTTCCGTCTGGCCCAGCCCTACGCTTTCACAGGGCCCGGATTCCTGGACATTCGCCTCAACCCCCAGTGGCTCAAAAACATGGCTGAGGTTCGCAGTTTGATGTCCGGCGCGGTGGACACCTACCCCGGCCATCAGTGGACCAACCGCCTGCCCCTGGTCTTCCCGTGGGTCAACATGGTCTTCTGGGGGCTGGGCCTGCCTCTGGGGCTGACGGCCTGGGCAGCCTGGGGAATTGCCGGCGCGCGCCTGCTACGCCCGCTGGTGGTAAAGCGCGCAGCGCAGCAAGATGCCGTCGGCGACCCGTTAGTAGCCAGGCACGAAGCGGAGCGGAGTGCCGTCGGC
>CAKZOY010000320.1 GCA_937138275.1 uncultured Chloroflexota bacterium | reverse complement strand
TAAAACCTCCGATTGCAACCGGTTGCAACAGACCGGTCAGGCAGATACTCTCTGGCGAGGAGGTGATGATTATCGGAGTAATTCACCAAAAATGGGCAGATACTATCTAATCATCATTCCCATCCCATTACCATATCAGCGCGAATAAGGAGGAGAAATGAACAACAAAAAGGTATGGATGATAACGGCCCTGCTGGTCGTACTGGCTATCGTGCTCACCGCTTGCGCGCGTCCCACTCCGGTGACCACAGTTCCTCCCACAACTGCGCCTGGAAAGACAGAGGTTCCGCCAGCCGCTGCCCCTCCCGCCCAGGAGCCAATCACCGTTGACATATGGTTCCACTCCGGCCGGGGCGGCGAGCGGGACGCGCTGGTGCAGATCTTTAGCAAGTGGGACGACCCGAACATCAAGCTGGAACTCGTGGAGCTGCCCGAGGGTGACTACAACCAGCAAGTCCAGGCGGCCGCGGTGGCCGGCAAGCTACCTTGCTTGCTGGACTTTGACGGGCCATTCGTTTACAATTATGTCTGGGGCGGCTACCTGATCCCCCTGAACCAGTACTTCCCTGATCTGTCCGATTTCCTGCCCTCCATCATCGCCCAGGGCACCTATCGGGATGGCAAACTCTACAGTCTGGGGCAGTTTGACTCCGGGCTGGCCATCTGGGCGCGCAAGTCGTACCTGGAGGCCGCGGGCGTGCGCATCCCCACGATGGACAAACCCTGGACGGGCGAGGAGTTCAACGCGGCTCTGGCGGCCCTGGCAGCTCTCCCTCAGACAGAGTACGCGATTGACCTGAAGATGAACTACGCGCCATCGGCGCCGAGCGAGTGGCTGACCTACGGCTTCTCGCCCGTACTGCAGAGTTTCGGCGCCGATCTCATTGACCGCCAGACGTACGAGTCGGCCGAGGGCGTGCTCAACGGGCCCCAGGCTGTTGAGGCCATGAAGATGATCCAGGGCTGGTTCCAAAAGGGTTACGCCAACGCCACCGCCGCCTCCGACGACTGCTTCACCAGCGGCGCATGTGCCCTGGCATGGGTCGGGCACTGGACTGCCAACGACCACATCCAGGCAGTAGGCGACGACCTGTTGCTCCTGCCAATGCCCGATTTTGGCACCGGCCCCAAGACCGGCATGGGCTCCTGGAACTGGGGTATCACCAGCATATGCAAACATCCCGACGCAGCGGCCAAGGTGCTCCAATTCCTGCTTGAGCCGGAGAACATCAAGATTATGACCGACGCGAACGGTGCAATTCCGGCGCGCATCTCGGTGTTCAAGGCAGACAAGCGGTATGCCGAGGGCGGCTTGCTGTATACGTTCGTGGCCCAACTCAACGCAGGCTGGGGGGTGCCCCGTCCCATTACTGCGGGCTATCCTACCATCACGACGGCCTTTTCAACGGCGTTCAGGAACATCGCCAACGGGGCCGATGTCCAGACCGAACTGGACAAGGCGGTGGACACGATTGACGCCGATCTAAAGGCAAACAACTATTACAGGTAGGAAGCAGGGCAACGCAGTGGAAGAGAGGGGGCCAGGGGCAGGTTGCTCCTGGCCCCTATCTACGGAGGCCGTGGAGACATTCTCTGGCGATCTGACCCATTGAGGAGCAGAGCATGACCATCTCAAGGGAAACTGGAAGAGAAACCGCCAGCGGCAGGCAGCGGCGCAGGCCTTCAAAGGAAAGGATAAAAGAAACTGCTTTGGCCTGGCTGATGATTGCCCCAGCCGCCCTGGGATTGATCGTTTTCCTGGCCATTCCGTTCTTCATGGCCTTTCAGCTCAGTTTGACCAACACGCGGCTGCTCTCGCCCAATCCACCCGAGTTCATCGGCCTGGAGAACTACCGCCAGTTGTTGCGACTCAACGTGATCGCGATGGAGCCTCTGAGGGACCCGGCCACTGGGGAAGTACAGCGGGATGAGCAAGGCCACATCCTCTACCCGCGAGCCCGCACCATTCTGCGCAGTAACGATAAATACGCGGGGATGGAAGAACTCACGCAGTTTGACCTCTTCGGAAAACGCTATCTGGTAGCAGCAGGCGACCCGACTTTTTGGAGGGGCCTGCGCAACAACTTTTACTTCGCTCTGGTCGTCGTGCCATTACAATCGTCGTTTGCCCTGTTGCTGGCGGTGCTGGTCAATCAGAGATTCAAGGGAGTCACCTTCTTCCGAACAATCTACTTCATGCCCGTAGTTCTGCCGATGGTCGTGGTGTCAATAGTGTGGTTCTTTCTTTACAACCCGGGTGTGGGTACGATCAACGCACTCCTTAAGGCGATCTCTTTTGGACGAATAGGCCCTCAAGCATGGCTTGCCGATCCCGGGCTGGCGTTCCCCGCCATCATGCTGTTGTCCATCTGGCAGGGGGTAGGATTCCAGATGGTCATCTTTTTAGCAGGCTTGCAGGGGATACCCGAGGAACTGTACGAGGCAGCAGAGGTAGATGGTTGCAACGCTCTCCAGAAATCCTTCTTCATCACGCTGCCGCAGTTGCGCAATACGACGATCTTCGTGATTGTCGCTACGACAATCCTAGCCTTCCAGTTGTTCACACAGGTCTATGTGCTGACCGGCGGGGGGCCGAGTGAGGCGACAATGACCACCATGGTCCATGTTGTCCGGGAGGGACGATACCAGTTGCGGGCCGGGTATGCTTCGGCGATCACGGTGGTGTTCTTTCTGATCGTGCTGGCTGTCTCAATCGTTCAACGCGCTTTAATCCGCGAAGAAAGGGAGATAGAATGAGCGCTCAAACGCTTACCCAAGCGCAGCCTGCGGGAAATAAGACTCTACACGGCTTTCAATACCGCCTCCGCAGGACCTTGAGAGCTATATTCTACTACACAGTGGCAACAATCCTGGTATGTTTCTTCGTGTTTCCTGTTATTTTTATGGTGGTCTCGGCCATCAAAACGAATGAAACTCAGATTACGTCGGACGTAGCAGGGGTGCGCGCTTTTGTGCCTTATCCTTTCAGGCTCGTACCGCCTGTGAATCGTCTGGATGACGCCCCAGCGGAAGTGCGGGCGGCATACACCGGGCTGGGCCTGCAGAACTTTTTTGATGTGTTCCGCCGCATGCCCTTCGGCCGATTCATGTGGAACTCCATTTTCATAACAACGACCACCGTAGCACTGGGATTGCTGGTTAACAGTATGGCTGCCTACCCGCTGGCACGGCTCCGGTGGAAAGGGCAGGGCGTCCTACTGGCCATTATCGTGGCCCTGATCATCATCCCCTTTGAGGCGGTTGCCATACCCCTGACACTGCTGACCACGAAACTGCCCCGGCTGGGTGGCGGCATAGGATGGCACGATACGTACTATGTGCAGATTATTCCCTTTATCGCCGATGCCTTTTCCATCTACCTGCTCTATCAATTCTTTATCAGCATCCCTAAAGACCTTGACGAAGCGGCCATCATTGATGGCGCCAGTCGTTTCCGCGTCTACTGGAACATCATCCTGCCCAACTCCAAACCCGTTCTCGCAACCGTTGCCGTCCAAAAATTCCTGTGGATTTGGGGGTCGTACCTGTGGCCGCTGATGGTCATTCGCCTGCCGGAATATCGGCCCCTGACCGTGGCAATGCAAGAATTCTTCGGCCAATACCCGCGCCTGTGGGGGGATACCTTGGCCTTCGCCACGATGACCGTACTGCCTGTGTTGGTCCTCTTTCTGGCCTTCCAGCGATGGTTCATCCAGGGTATTGCTACGACCGGTATAAAGAGATGAGAACTGAAATGTGTAAATTCAGTCAGAGAGGCACCCGATGCACCTGGCCTTCCTCAACCCTCAGGGAAACTTTGACCCTCAGGACCGCTACTGGACCCAACACCCCGACTTCGGCGGCCAACTGGTCTACGTCAAGCAGGTGGCGCTGGCCCTGGGCACGATGGGCCATCGGATAGACATCTTTACCCGGCGTATCCGCGACCCCCAATGGCCCGGATTTGCCGACCCGCTGGACGGTTACCCCGGTGCTCCCAACGTCCGCATCGTCCGCATCCCCGCTGGTCCGGACCATTTTCTCCCCAAAGAGGAACTCTGGCCCCATATCGGAGCAGACTGGGTACCGGGCATCATAGAATTCTACCGTCGGGAGGGCCGCCTGCCCGATATCTTCACCGCCCACTACGGCGACGGCGGCCTGGCTGGCGTCCTCATCGCCGCGCAGACCGGCATCCCCTTCACCTTCACCGCCCACTCCCTGGGCGCCCAGAAAATGGACCAACTGGGCGCCACCCCGGAGAACCTGGCCGCGCTGGACGCCCGCTACCACTTCGCTCGCCGTCTGGTCGCCGAACGGCTCAGCATGAACCGCTCCGCGGTCAACATCACCAGCACCCGCCAGGAGCGATTTGAGCAGTACGGTCACCGGGCCTACCGGGGCGCGGTGGACGTTCACGATGACCGGCGCTTCGCCGTGGTCCCGCCGGGGGTGAATCGCGCCATCTTTGACCCTGATGCCCGCGCCGAAAACGAGGAGTGGGTCCACCAGTACGTCCGGGCCTGCCTGGAGCGGGATATCCGGGAAGACCGCCGCGACCTTCCCGCCATTGTGCTCTCCAGCCGCCTGGAGCCCAAAAAGAACCCCATCGGCCTGATCCTGGCGTTTGCCCGAAACCCTCATCTGCGGGAGCGGGCCAACGTGGTGCTGATTACCGCCCATCTGGACGACCCGCTGCGGACCGACGAGGGCAGTTCGCCCGCAGAGCAGGAGGTCCTGGGCCGCATCCGGCGGGCTGTGGGCGAGCACAACCTCTGGGGAGAAATCAGCGCGATGGCGATCTCCGGTCAGGCATCTCTGGCGGCGGCCTACCGCTTCCTGGCCCGACACCGTTCCGTGTTTGCTCTGACCGCCCTCTACGAGCCCTTCGGTCTGGCGCCCCTGGAGGCCGCGGCAACGGGACTGCCCGTTGTCGTCACCCGCAACGGAGGGCCGGCGGAAATCTGGCAGGAGGATGGGGAAGAGTATGGCATCTTAGTGGACCCCGCTGACCCGGACAACATCGCCCGGGGGCTGATGCGCGTGCTGGCCGATCCTCTCGCCTGGGAGCACTTCGCCTGTCGCGGCCGGGAGCGGGTCCTGGCCCGCTACACCTGGGAGCGCACTGCCGAGGGGTACCTGAGCGTGGCTCAGAGGGTGCAGGCAGGCCATTTCCGTCCTGCAGAGCGCCCGCTCCCCATCCCGCTTTTCTTCCAGGACCCCCGGCCGGAAAACGACATCCCGCTGGACGAACTGCACCGCCTGTATTTTGAACCAGAAGTACATCCACACCCAATCCACCTGCCCACCTGAGACGACTATGGAAAACCTGGACCTGCTGGTTGTTGGAGAAGCGCTGGTAGACCTGATTTCGCTGGAGGAGACGACATCCCTTCAGGAGGCGCGCACGTTTCAGATGTATGCCGGGGGATCGCCCGCCAACATCGCTCAGACGGCGGCATGGTTGGGCAAGCGCGCAGCGCTGGTGGCCTGCATGGGCGATGACCCCTTCGGCCATTTCCTGCGCGCCGAACTGGAAGCGGCGGGAGTCCTCTGCGATTACCTGAGGACCGATCCGACCGCCCAGACAACCGTCATCTTCATCTCCCATACCCGGGGGACGCCGGACTTCCTGGCCTACCGGGACGCCGATTTCCGCCTGAGGCCGGAGGAGGTCCCGGAGGAGGCGATCGCGCGGGCGCGAGCGGTCCATGCCTCTTCCTTTGCCCTTTCCCGCCCACCAGCCCGCCACGCGGTGGAGCGAGCACTCCGTCTGGGACACGAGCGGGGCTGTATCATCTCACTGGACCCTAACTACAGTCCCCGCATCTGGCCCGACCGGAAGGAGGCGATAGAGGTGCTGAAGCGGGCACTGGCGCTGGCGACGTTGACCAAGCCCTCTATGGACGACGCTCAGCGGCTCTTCGGCCCCGGTCTCTCACCAGAGACGTACATCCAGCGGTTTCACGAGATGGGGCCCTCCACCGTCGTCCTGACAATGGGAGGCGAGGGGGTCCTGGTCTCGGAAGCGGGCCGGATGGAGTTCGTCCCGCCACTTCCTGTCTCCATCGCCGATGCTACGGGGGCTGGCGATGCCTTTTGGGGAGGATTCCTCGCGGCGCTCTTAGATGGTAACCCCCTGTCCCGCTGCGTCCGCTTCGCTCAGCGGGTAGCAGCCAGGAAACTGGCTGCTGTGGGGCCCCTTTCCGGACGGATAGACCGGACCGAAATCTACTCGGAACTGGACGCGGAAGAAAAAGCAATATAGAAACAACACGGCCAATTGGCATAGCCCCCAACCTGTGGTACAATCTAACCACACAACGCGCCTTACTTTACGTTTTACGCATTACGTTTTACAATTCCCGGAGCCCCCTATGCCCAACCGCCTCTCCGTCATAGACGTTGACCGCTGTGTGGGCTGCCAGTCCTGCATGTTCGCCTGCGCGCGGCGGCTGGGGGAGGGCGGCCTGGCCAGCGCATGCATCGGCGTCCGCTCCGCGGGCGGCATCCGGCGCGGCTTTGTCGTCGTCGTCTGCCGGGCATGCCCCGACCCGCCCTGCGCGCGCGTCTGCCCCACCGACGCCCTCGTCCTCCGACCGCCGGGAGGTGTCCGCCTGCGCGCCGAACTCTGCATTGGCTGCGGGAACTGCGTCCAGGCCTGCCCCTTCGGTGCCGTCTTCTGGGATGCCCGCCAGCACAAGCCCCAGATATGTGTATACTGCGGCTACTGCGCCCGATACTGCCCCTACGACGTCCTCGCCCTGGAGGAGGTGCCCGATGTTGCCCAGTGACCCCCTGCGCCGGGTGCTGGTGGTAGACCTGGCCCGCCGCCGCTTCACCGTGGAGGACCGGCCCGACCTCTTTGAGGCAGGCCTGGGTGGGGCCGGGGTAGCGATCCGTCTCCTGGAGGAAGAATGCCCGTCCGGCGCCGACCCACTGGGACCGGAGAACCCCGTCATCTTAGCCGTCGGGCCGCTGGTGGGCCTCTTCCCCCTCGCCTCCAAGACCGTGGCGATGTTCAAATCCCCCCACACCGGCAACCTGGGCGAGAGCCACGCCGGAGGGCGCAGCGCCGTTGCCATCCGTATGGCTGGATACGGCGCCATCGTCCTGCGCGGCGCCAGTTCCACCCCCGTCTACGTCGTCGTGGATGGCGACGACGTCTATTTTCGGGACGCGTCAGCCCTCTGGGGGATGCGCTCCGCCTACACCGTCGGGCGGGTCATCCGGGAGCGGGAGCGCGGGGCGGGGATGCGCACCATCATACGCATCGGCCGGGCCGGGGAGCGGATGGTCACCTACGCCTGCGTCACCACCGAGACCTATCGCCACTTCGGTCGGTTGGGACTGGGCGCCGTATTCGGGAGCAAAAAGTTGAAGGGACTGGTCGTCGCCGGGAAGCGGTCGCTGCCGGTGAGCAACCCGCGCCTCTATCGGGAGACCTACGACACGGTCTTCCGGGCCGCGGTGGACTCCCCGCTGATGCAGAAATACCACGAGTTGGGGACGGCGATGAACGTCCTGCCGCTGGACGCCATCGGCGCCCTTCCCACCCGCAACCTGAAATCCGGGCGGTTTGAGGGGGCGGAGACCATCTCTGGCGAATCCCTCGCCGCCAACTACCTGGGCCGACGGGTCGCCTGTGCCCACTGTCCCGTCGCCTGCATCCACCTGGCAGCACTGCGCCTCCCCTATCCCAACGACCCGTATTTCTACAAAACCGTGATGCTGGGGTACGACCACGAACCCATTTACGCGATGGGCAGCATGCTGGGGATTGCCAGCGTGCCGGGAATGTTGCAGTTGATAGACGAGGCGGAGGCGGTAGGGCTGGACGTGATGAGCACGGGGGTCGTCTTGGCCTGGGCGACGGAGGCGCTGGAGCGGGGAATCATCTCGTTGCAGGAGACGGACGGTCTGGCCCTGACCTGGGGCGACTGGGAGACGTACATTGAGGCCGTCCGGCGCATCGTGGACCCACCCAACGACTTCTACCGCGCCCTGGGGCGGGGGGTGGAACACGCCGCGTCCCTCTACGGCGGGGCAAATTTCGCCCTGGCCTTCGGCGGGAACGAGATGGCGGGCTACCACACCGGTCCCGCCGCCTACCTGACCTACCTGACCGGCGCGCGCCACAGCCATCTGGACAGCGCCGGGTACAGCCTGGACCAGAGGGCGGCCTCCCGCGGGGAGATGTTGACGCCGGAGGGGGTAGCGGATGCCCTGCGGGCGGAGGAGGAATGGCGGCAGGTGCTGGCGAGCCTGGTTGTCTGCTTCTTCGCCCGCGGGGTTTACACGCCGGAGTTCGTGGAGCGGGCCCTGGCAGTGGTGGGCATAGAGCGCTCCGCCGACGACCTGGCCCGCCTCGGCGCCGACGCTCTTCGCCGCAAGCATGCCTTCAAAACCCGCGAAGGCTTTGACCCGGCCCGCCTGCGTATCCCCGACCGGATTCTGGAGACCCCGTCGCCGCTGGGAGCGGTGGATAGAGAGTTTCTGGAGCGGGCCATCGCCCAATTCTTCCGCGGGGAATAACGGGGCTTTGCGCAGCAATTCGCCCCATATGGCAAGGGGGTAAGGTGTGGGGTTTGTGGGGGCGGCTTCGCCGCCCCCACAAACCCCACTCTCTCTTTTTCGCGGGAGCACCGCTCCCCCGAAATGATTGCTGCGCAAGCCCAACTTCAGGAAACCCGTTTGACGCCTCGCCCCGGATAGGGTATACTACACCCATCCCAACAGAGTGGCAAAAATGACCCGACCCAACGGTAACCTGATAACCGATACGATTCGCCAACCTCTCCCGCGCGCCCGCTGGACGTCGGTGGCCCGCGCCTACCTGGCCCTGACCAAACCCCTGCAGACGCTGCTCCTCCTGGTCACCGGCGTATGTGCCTACGCGCTGAGCCATCCCGGCACGGTCGTCCTGGGCGAAAAGGTCGCAGCAACGCTGGCGCTGACGGGCGCCATCGCCGGATGCACCGTGCTGAATATGGTGCTGGACCGGGACATTGACGCCCGGATGGGCCGTACCGCCCGCCGTCCCCTGCCATCGGGGGTGGTAAGCGTGCGCGCAGCCACAATTTTCGGCCTGATCCTCTCTGTCCCTGGGCTTGCTCTGGCCTGGGCTCTCTCCCCGCTCTTTGGCCTGGTCGTCTCCCTGGGCTTCGCCATAGACCTGGGGGTATACACCCTCTGGCTCAAGCGCCGGACGCCCCTTTCCATTCTCTTCGGGGGTATCTCCGGCGGGATGCCTGCGCTGGCGGGGCGGGCACTGGCGATCGGGCAGATAGACGTCGTGGGACTTCTGCTGGCAGCCGGGGTGCTCCTCTGGATTCCGGCCCACATCCTCTCCCTCGCCACCCACTACGCCCGCGAATACCGCCTGGCGGGTGTCCCGGTCTGGCCCAACGTGTACGGCCCCACGGCAACCCGGCGGGTCGTCGCCGTGGCGACGATTCTGGATGTCGCCGTCCTGGCGACGGCAGGCTGGCTGCTGCAAATCCACCCTGTGACGATGGGGGTCCTGGCCCTCCTGGGCGCCGGCCTGACCGGACTCAGCATCGCCGTGCTGATCCGACCGTCCCGGAAACTGAACTGGGTGCTCTTCAAATTCGCCAGCCTCTATATGTTGGGGGCCTTCGTCTGCCTGACGGTCGGCACTATCCTGTGATCGGATTGTGAGACTACCCCTTACGGTAACGGGCCGCTTCCTGGAGCGCCAGAACCGCTTCCGCATCCTGGTGGCGGTAGACGGTCGCCCGGTGGCGGCCCATCTCCCCAACTCCGGTCGCCTGACGGAACTCCTCACCCCGGGGCGGCAGTGTCATCTGGTCCCCCACCCTGCTCCGCACCGCCGCACCCCCTTTGACCTGCTACTGGTGGAATACGCCGGGGTCCTGGTCTCGGTGGACGCCCGTCTCCCCGCGCCGCTCTTTGCCGAGGCGGTACAGGAGGGACAACTGCCGGAATTTTCGGGGATCGCCAGGCTGGAACGAGAGGTTCGGTGCGGGGAGAGTCGGCTGGATTTTCATCTGGACGGGCCGGATGGGCCCCTGTGGGTGGAAACCAAATCGGTCACCCTGGTGGAGGACGGGGTGGCGCTTTTCCCGGACGCGCCGACCCTGCGGGGACAACGACACCTGCAGGAATTGATCGCGCGGGTGGCCGCGGGGGAGCGGGCCGCCGTCGTCTTCGTCGTCCAGCGGCCGGATGCGGTGGCTTTCGCGCCCCACCGGCAGGCCGATCCGGTCTTTGCCGCGCTCCTGGCTGAAGCGGCTCGCGCGGGGGTGGGCGTCTATGCCTACTGTTGCGACGTGAGGCCGGATGAAATCCGGATTGTCCCCCCATCCATCGGGGTTACTCTATGAATCAAAACCCCAACCCCTGTTCCCGCAGGCTGATCCACCGCCCCTGACCGACGACCAGATGGTCCAGCACCGCAATCCCCAGCAACTTTCCCGCCTCCACCAATTGCCGGGTGACGGCGATGTCGTCGGGCGAAGGGCTGGGGTCGCCGGAGGGGTGGTTATGGGCTACCACGATCGCGGCGCAGTTGCGCCGGATGGCCTCGCGGAAGACCTCGCCGATGCGAACCTGGGCCTGGGTTAAGTTCCCCCGGTAGAGCATCTGCGTGCCCAGAACCCGCTGGCGGGTGTCCAGAAACAGGACGCAGAAATGCTCCTGCTCCCGATGGCCGATCTCCGCCATCATCAGCGCGGCAGCGTCGGCGGGAGTGTAGACCGCGGGGCGCTCCTCCGGGGCGGAGACCATCATCCGCCGCCCCAGTTCCAGCGCGGCCTGGAGTTGGGCCGCCTTGGCGGTGCCCATTCCCCGCTCTGCCACCAGTTCGGAGAAACTGGCCCGCGCCAGGCCGGCCAGTCCCCCGTAGCGGGCCAGCAGGCGGGTCGCCACATCCAGGACGCTTTCCCCGCCCACCCCCGTACGCAGAATAATCGCCAGCAACTCGGCCGTGGAGAGCGCCCCCGGTCCCAGCCGGGCCAGCCGCTCCCGCGGCCGCTCCGTCTCCGGCAACTCCTTGATGGTCGGACGGTAGAGAGTAGTCTCTTCCGGTTCGCTCATCGGGTCCCCCGGGCAATCAGACGCCACTTCGCTGATGCTTCGTGGCTGACTACAAGTATTGCTGCAACGTTCGTAGTGCGCTACGGAGCGAAGCGGAGTAGCGCATCAGAGACGCCCCTCCGCTGGCGCTCCGTGGCTGACTACATTGACAATGGCAAATTTTAAGTTATAAACAAAGATTGGCAGATGTGCCCTTGGAAAAGGCCGCTGGAAGGGCAAAGGCCAGACGGGCTATCGCCTTGGCGGCGCAAAATGGGCGG
>CAKZOY010000319.1 GCA_937138275.1 uncultured Chloroflexota bacterium | reverse complement strand
GTTTGACCCCGGCGAACTGGTCTACACGCTGAGTATCGCCTACCCATATCTGACCGACGCGTTAAAGACCCGCGTGCGTTCCTACCTTGCCGCCGAGATGGCCCGCTACCCGCCCCTGGAGCCCCTGCCGTGGGCTACGCCGATCCCCTGGCTGAACAACGGCGTCGCGCGGGAACTCTACCCGGTCTCCTTCCGCCCCAACTGCTGGCCTCCCCCAGACCCGCCCCTCTCCACCCTCTACGCCCTCTGGGCCTATGCCCGCTACACCGGAGACTGGACCTACGTCCAGAACCGCTGGTCGCAGATAGACGCACTCTTTGACCGCAAGAAGGGTCGCGTGGACTCCTACGCCGCCATCAGCGGGGCCATCGGTTACGCCCGCATCGCACAGCACCTGGGCCGCACCGCCGACGCCAACGAGGGAGTGCAGGTCGCCGTGCAGGGGATGACGGCGGGCCTCAACTTCAACGCTTTCCGCAACACCGCCAATGCCCGTTACCCCGACCCCCGCGACCAGCAGACCGGCTGGCGGGCGCCCGTCTTCTTCGGCCTGACACCGGAAGTGGGCCGCTACATCTCCGATACCAACCGCATCACGGCAACGAACTACATCTCCAACCTGACGGGACCCAACGGCGTCTTTCTCTGGTACCTCACCCGCCTGGGCATCCAGGCCGAGATCGGCGAATCCAGTTTCCACGGCCCCGACCTGGCCTGGTCGGTCTTCCTGGCCCGGGCCTACATCATCGGAGACACGCAGGAGACCCTGCGCGGTTGGCTGGACCGGCCCTGGGGGCGCGGCGACCTGTACTTCATCCAGAAGATCATCGCCACCATAGAAGCTCCGCCCGAACAACCCAACCTCAGCGCCAGCACCAAAAAGCCGTCATCTCTGACCCCACGAACCGGCGACGTGCTGACCTATACCATTCTCCTTCGCAATACCGGCAGGCCGTTCACCGACCCGGTCTTCCTCACCGATACCGTGCCGGCCGGACTGGCCTATGTCCCCGGCAGCCTGACCGCCACCCTGGGCACACCCAACGCCTCCTCGGTGCCGACATTGCGCTGGACGGGGGTGCTTTCCGAGACGCGCGCCGTCACCATCACCTACCGGGTTACAGTGACCGTGCCGGCCGGCACGGCGCGGGCCATCTCCAATACGGTGACCATCGCCTCGCCGCCTCTTGCCCCGCTTACCCGCACGGCGCTCATCATCGTCAACGGGCACAGGGTCTTTCTGCCCGTGATTCTGAGGCAAAACTAATACGGGCGGGGTTAACCCGCCCGTACGGTGACCGTCACCCAAGGAGACTCCTATGAATACGGGAACGCTATGGCAGAAAATCGGCGCGCTGCTGGCCGCCCTGCTCCTTTTGGGGGAGGGCGGGATTCATCCCGCCCCTCCGGGCAATCCCCCCCAGACCATCGCCGCCACCACCACCCGCCGCGTCAACGTCTGGAAGACGGTGTCCGGCCCGGTGGACGACAACACCGCCTCCATCTTCTGGTTCGGCCACGAAACCGGCCATAATCTCTACAACTATGTGGATGTGCGCGTGGGCTATACCAGCCAGTACCTGCGCATCTTTGTGACGGTGATAGATTACAACCTCTGGCAAATGCCCTCCGAAGATAAAGACCCCCGCCTTTACGACGCCGTCGCCATCTATCTGGATACGGCGGGAGATCGTGCCACAACACCTCAACCGGACGACTATTTCTTCGTCAATGGCTGGCGTCACTCCTGGCCGGGAGAGAACAAAGATGCTTACCACCGGGACGGTCGGGGGACAGGGAGCGGATGGAGTGAATCCTGGTCGGCGCAATGGACAGAGAGCGTCGGCTACAGTTGGTACAACACCGGCCCCAACAACAACGGGAACTGTCCCACCGCGCCCTTTGACTGCGACGCCGGATGGTCAACGGTCATCACCCTCACCTTCTCGTCGTTGGGCCTTCCCGGCCCACCGGCCCCCGGTGCCATCTGGGGACTGGGGGTATACCTCTACGACCGCGACGCCGCCGAACCGGCCGCGCTGGTGAGCCCCCCGGCGATGTGGCCGGAGACTTTCAACGCCAATAACCCCAGCACCTGGGGCGAAATCGCCTTTGACCCGCCCCGCTACACCCCCCGCCCGGCCGTCGCTACCGGGACGACCGTCGTCCGGCGCGACCTGGGCGGCAACGTCGCCGATGCCTACGTGGGCGGCGGCGGCAACTGCGACGGCGGCTACCTGGGCGGCGGTGACGTCAACCACGGCGACGAGGGCCTCTTCGTCGCCAGCCAATCCCTCATCGGCGACTTTCCCTGCTGGAGCAAGTCCTACCTGCGCTTCGGACTGACCGGCATCCCGCCGGGCAAGGTCATCATTTCGGCCACCCTCACCCTGCACCTCTGGGGCAACGCTGGCTATATCCCTTCCCTTTCCCTACCATCCTACATCCATCTCTTTACCGTCGCCGAGGATTGGAGTGAACACACCATCATCTGGAACAACGCGCCGATGGCGAAAGAGAACCTCACCGCCACCTGGGTCTATCCCCGCACCGACCAGGGGCCCGATTTCCCCGGCATCCCCTACACGTGGGACGCCACACAGGCGGTGGCCGAGGCCTACGCGGCGGGCCGTCCCCTGAACATCGCCCTCTACACGGCCGACACCCACTTTGATAGCAGCAAGTACTTTGTCTCTTCTGACGCCAGCAGCGATTGGAAACCCGAGGGAAAGCCGACGTTGCGGGTCATCTGGGGGGAACCGGCACCCGGGGTGGAGAAACGGGTCAACCGCCCCACTGCGCGCACGGACGATGTGCTGTCCTACACTATCCGACTACGAGGGGCGGGCACTACCCTTTATCTACGCGACCCCATCCCGGCCGGCACCGTCTACAAACCGGGGAGCGTCGTCGGCGGGGCTTCGTACAACGCGGCGGGGAATTGGGTGGAATGGAGCGGGGTGCTGAGCGCAACGCAGCAGTTGACCGTCACCTTCGCCGTCACCGTCACTGCCACCGGCCCGCGCGCCATCGTGAACACGGCGACGGTCACCGACACGGCAAACACCCTCACCGCCTCGGCGACGACCATCGCCAACGGCCATTCCGTCTATCTGCCCGTCGTGTTGCGAAACTGGTAGGGGCAACCGCGGCATTCGTCGCACGGAGAGGGGAAGGCAAGGATGCGCCTTGCCCTTACTGGGGTTTGGGCGCTGGCGGCC
>CAKZOY010000318.1 GCA_937138275.1 uncultured Chloroflexota bacterium | reverse complement strand
ACTGATGACGGCTCAGGTCCACGAACCGCCAGGCCAGCAGGTAGACGTTGGTCGGGATGACGGTCAGGATGAGGAGGACGGTCGCCCATCGCTCCCAGCGGACGGGGGCGCGAAGGATGGCACCGAAGCGGTCCTGCAGCCACGGGACGACCCGCCGGTAGAACCCCATCGTCGCCAGGATGGCAATGGGCACCTGCCAGCCGTTCAGGTAGTGAATCTGGTAACTGACCGGAAAGTAGGCGACGAAGAAGTTGACCACGAACCAGGTCTTCAGGAAGAGTTCCCGCAGGGGGCGCTGGCGCAGCGGGACCAGTCCGTCAAAGGTGAACAGGGCCAGGATGAAGGGCACGCCCATGACGATGAGCAGGTGGAAGGGGTCGGGGGTCCAGGCGTCGGCGTTGACGAACTGGGCCAGGACGTCCCGCCAGAGCGGGAAGGCGGAGGTGAGGTAGACCGAGTAGAGGGCCGGGGCGCAGGAAATGAGGACGATGACCAGTGGATACAGGAGGAGGTGGGGAGACCACCCGTCCCGCAGCCAGAGGATGAATGCGAAGGCCCCCACGACGGCGTAGATGAGCAGGAGGTCGTAGGCATGGCTCCAGCCCAGGACGAAGGCTATGACGGCCGCGGCCAGCGGGTAGCGCCACTGGCGCCGCTCAAATCCCAGGATGATCAGACCGAAGACGGCGATCATCAGCCATGCTGCCAGGGAGAAGTGGGGGAAGGCCATGATGGCGTGGAACGAGTTCGGCTCCACGATGTAGACGTCCAGCGGGTAGGGCAGGCGGCCGGTCAGGTATTTGCCCACTACCCAGACCCATCCGAATCCCGCACCGACGGCGATAATCAGGAAGGCTGTCTTGCGCCAGCGGGGGTTTTCCAGGAATATCGTGCAGAAGAGGTAGGCGGCGACCAGGAAGGCCGCGCCTGCCACGACCCGCAGCAGATGGAAGGCCAGGAGATGGCTCATCCCCAGGTAGCGCACGCCCTGGGCCAGCAGCCACCAGAGCAGGTTGAAGAAGACGGCCTCGTTCGGTTCGGGGGTGAGGGTGTTGGGGATGAAGAAGGATCGGGTGAAGGCGCGCAGCCAGGCGAAGTACTGGTTGGTATCGGGCGTGCCCAGGGCGATGCCCATAAAGACCCGGTCGGGGGGCGCGGAGAGGTAGCCGTAGAGATACGGCAGTCCTGTCAAAATAAGCACCAGGGCCGAGATGAGCAGAACATACCCGATTTCCCGGCGGGTAGGGCGAGTTGGACTCATCGGTTATTGACTCCCTGCAATGCGAACGTCATCAATGTACCACCCGATGGCGCCGTCGCCGCTATCGCAGGCCAGACGGAAGCGCAGGATAGCGGTCTGACCGGCATAGGGGCTGAGGTCCACCACCACTTCCTGCATCGCTCCCAGAGTTCCCCCCGTCCAGGCGGGTCGCCCGGCGATGGGGCTGCCCCAGCCGGTGGCTGATGAGGATGAGGGCGTAGTCGGCGATGGAGGGGGGAACCGGCGTGGTGGCGATGTCCAGGGTGGTGTAGGGGATACCGAAGTGGTCCAGGTAGGGGCGGATGTACTGGGCGAAATCGGCGTAGTCGCTGCTGGCGGAGTTGACCAGGACGACGGCCTCGGCGCGGTGGATGCTCTCCTGGCCTTGCGTTGGCGCGCTCAGGCCGGAGACGGTGGCAAGAATGAGCGCGACGAAAAGTCCTGCCTGTAACCCACGGCGTATTTTCTGGTTCATGATATCTCCTTACCGCGCTTCATCGTCCCCTCCGGGCCGCGGCCGGATTGCCGGAGGTTAGCACCGAGGGCCAACCGTGTCCCAGTGATTTGATCCTGGGGGAGGTATTCCCATCTCCGGGATTTGCGGAATTGCTGGAAATTACCAGAGGTAAATACACGTAAACAGGGTCGTCGCCCGGCGTGACAACCGGTGTCGCTGTCGCTATCGGCGTATGCGTCGGCGTGGCGGTGGGTGTGTGCGTTGGCGTCGCCGTGGGCGTGTGGGTCGGTGTGGCGGTGGGCGTGTGGGTCGGGGTGGCGGTGGGCGTGTGGGTCGGGGTGGCGGTGGGCGTGTGGGTTGGCGTCGCCGTGGGCGTGTGGGTCGGGGTGGCGGTGGGCGTGTGGGTCGGGGTGGCGGTGGGCGTGTGGGT
>CAKZOY010000317.1 GCA_937138275.1 uncultured Chloroflexota bacterium | reverse complement strand
GCGATTTGCGATACGCGATACGCGATACACGAATGGAGGAACCGTATGAACACCGAACCTTTTGATCTGCTACTGATCGGCGGGCTGGTCGTCACCGGCGAGGGCATCCGCCGGGCCGACGTGGGCGTGCGGGGGGAGAAAATTGCCGCCGTAGAGCCCGACCTGCGCGCTCACCCCGCGCGGGAGACCGTTGACGTCACCGGGTTGCTTGTCCTCCCCGGCGTCATTGACGTCCATATCCACCCCGTCTATGTGGACGACGTGGAGGCCTGCTCCCGCGTCGCTGCATACGGCGGGACCACGACGGTTCTGCACTTCGCCTACGCCCGCACCGGCGAAAGCCTGCTGGAGCAGGTGGAGCGGATGCTGAAGGACGGGCAGGCCCGTTCCCGGCTGGATTTCAGCCTCCACGGTGGCCTGTTTGAGGCCCCGCGGCAGGTTTCCGAAATCCCGCGGGTGATGGAATTGGGCGTCCGTACCTTCAAATTTTTCCTGGCCTACGTCAAACAGGGCTGGTACACCGACGACTATCACCTGCTCAAGGCGATGGACATTCTGGCCGAACGGGGCGGGATGGCGATGGTCCACGCCGAAAATGGCGGCGGGATTGACTACCTGGAAGACAAGTTGATGAGGGGGCCGGATGCGCGCCGATTCTTCAACGCCAGCCATCCCCCTGCGCTGGAGGAAGAGGCCATTTTTCGGGCCATCTGCATGGCCGAGGTAGCCGGTTGCCCCCTCTACATCGCCCACGTGACAGCGGCGCGCTCCCTGCGGCCCATCCGGCAGGCCCGGGCGGAGGGAAGGCCGGTCTTTGCCGAGACCTGTCCCCAGTACCTGACGCTCACGCAGGAGATTCTGGAGGAGCGGGGGGCGCTGGCGAAAATCGGCCCGCCCATTCGTTCCGCCGAGGACCGCATCGCGCTCTGGCAGGCCCTTGCCGACGGCATCCTCAGCGTCGTCTCCTCCGACCATGCGCCCAAGAAAAAGGACCCCTGGGGAGATTTCCTGGAACAACCCTACGGTGCCCCGCAGGCAGAGACGGTGCTCCCCATCGTCCATAACGAGGGCGTCAATCGCGGTCGGATCAGCCTGGTGCGACTGGTACAGGTCCTCAGCGAGAACCCTGCGCGCATCTTCGGCCTCTACCCGAAGAAGGGCACCATCGCCGTCGGCTCCGATGCCGACGTTGTTGTATTTGACCCCCGGCGGGAGTTCACCATTCGGGCGGAGAACCAGCATTCGGCGGCCGGCTATACCCTCTATGAAGGGCGCACCGTTCTGGGCTGGCCCGTGATGTCCTTCCAGCGCGGGCATCGGGTGCTGTGGGAAGGAGAGGTCGTGGCTGAGCCGGGAGCAGGGCGCTTCCTGCCGCTGCTGGAGACTCCGCCGATGAGCCCTCTGTGAGAAGGACTGTGGTGATGCTCCACTTTCTTCCTCGCTGAGAAGACTGCTGAAAAAGAGGTCACCCTGGGTAGAGCCAATGATACTCTTCCCTCTGGTCTCACAAAGGTAAGTTTTTTGCTTCCGGCGAATGAGGGACGAAAAAGTAGATTTTTGGATTAAGCGGCGTCGCCGCCCAATCCAAAAATCTATTTCTTCCACGCAAGGGCGCCTAAGCGCCCTTTTCTCCTCAGCCCTGCCATTCACGGCGGGGCGAGGAGGGTTGCCCTTAAAAACCTACCCATACGAGCCTTTCCCCGCAGCGGCTGCGCCGCACGGGGAGGGGGGATAAAGAACGGGGTTTGCGGGCGGCGGCTTCGCCGCCGCCCGCAAACCCCTCTCTTTCCCCCTCTTCCCCTGCCGGTCAGGGCATAGGGGGGAGAGAGCATCCCTTTGCCCCACTAATGCCCCAAATGAGAGCGTTTTCAGATGATACGGAACCCCAAACGCCTGATCACTACTTATGGGAGTGACCACCAGTGTCCGGTGGCTAATTGTAAATTCAACCACTCAGGGTATAATAACGGCGACTATTCAGCCAGAAGGCTCTCACCCGGGCTTCTCATTAAGCAGTTGGGTGGGCATCTGGCTGTGCCCGACGCAAAACTGTCGGCTGTTCGGAGTACGCCACGAAGCGTAGCGGAATGGCGTTCCAGTCTGTGCAGCGGGGAATTATACCGTTTCATAAGGAGCACAATGGACACATTTGCGATCGTCCGAGAGAAACTGGATCAGGCAGTGGGAGTCCTCCAGGAGAAGGGAGTAGACCTCTGGATCACCTTCGTGCGGGAGACGAGCCAGGTCAAAGACCCCTCGCTGGACCTCATCCTGGGGCTGGACCTGACCTGGCAATCGGCGCTGATGATCAGCCGTACAGGGGAGCGGATCGCCATCGTGGGGCGGTACGATGCCGACAACGTCCGCAACGTCGGCGGCTATACGACGGTGGTCGGCTATGACCAGTCCATTCGGGAACCGCTTCTGGAACACGTTGCCCGTCTGAACCCCCGCCAGATTGCCCTGAACTTCTCCGAAAGCGACCCGGCTGCCGATGGATTGACCCACGGAATGTTCCGCGTCATCGCGGGCATCCTCGGAGGGACGGAGTACTCGGCCCGCCTGATCTCGGCGGAGGATATCATCGCCGCTCTGCGAGGACGGAAGACCCCCGCCGAAGTGGATTACATCCGCGCGGCGATTGGCGCTACCGAAGGCATCCTTCGGGAGGTAGAGGCCCTAGTCCAGCCGGGGATGAAGGAACGGGAGATCGCCGCTTTCATCCACGAGACGACGCGCAAGCGAGGGCTGGAACCGGCCTGGGAGCCGGAGTACTGTCCGGTTGTTTGCGCCGGACCGGATGGCTCCTTCGGTCACCGGATGCCGGGGGACTACGTTACGCAGACAGGGGCTCTCCTTCAACTGGACTTTGGCGTACGGCGGGAAGGCTTTGTCTCCGACCTGCAACGGACGCTCTACTTCTGCCGGCCGGGGGAAGAGGCTCCGCCGGAGGAAGTGATGCGGGTCTGGAAGGCCGTCCGGGCTGCGCTGGAGGCCGGACGGGCCGCCCTGCGGCCCGGGGCGCGGGGCTGGGAGGTGGACGCGGCCGCCCGCCAGACGCTGTTGAACGCAGGCTATAGCGAATACCTCCATGCCTTCGGTCATCACATCGGCCGCACCGTCCACGACGGAGCCACCGTCCTGGGCCCGAAGTGGGAACGCTACGGTAAGAGCATTGAAGGGGTGATTGAGGTTGGCAACGTTTTCGCCATTGAGTTGGGGGTTCATGTTCCGGGCTACGGCTATCTGGGCTGTGAGGAAGACGTACTGGTGACCGCCGACGGCGCCGAGTACCTCAGCGAACCGCAGGAAGAAATCTGGTGCATCCGGTAGGCCTGAGGACGGGGCCGCAGAGCGGGGGGCTTGTGTAGCAAATCGGTTTGAAAGGGTGGAAAGGGGGTTTGTGGGGGCGGCTTCGCCGCCCCCACAAACCCCACACCCACCCCGTTCAGCCCGTTGGGTGAATGAACCATTGTCGCCTGGAGAGGGGCAGAGGTGAGCAAACGACCTGTCATCATTGGTGTTGCCGGTGGGACCGGTTCGGGTAAGACCACCGTAGCGATGAAAATCCTGGAACGGGTGGGGACGGAGCACGTGGCCTATATCCCCCACGATGCGTATTACCGGGATATGAGCCACCTCCCCCCGGAGGAGCGCATCCGGATCAACTTTGACCACCCCGATTCGCTGGAAAGCGAACTGCTCATTGAGCACCTCAAACAGTTAAAGGCCGGAAAGGCTGTAGAAATCCCCGTCTACGATTTCACCACCCATACCCGCACCTCGCAAACCCGACGGATCGGTCCGGCGCCGGTCATCCTGGTGGAAGGCATCCTGGTCTTCGCCGAACCGGCCCTGCGGGAACTCTTTGACGTGAAACTCTACGTGGATACCGACCCCGATATCCGCTTCATCCGCCGCCTCCAGCGGGACGTCCAGGAGCGAGGTCGTTCGGTGGAATCGGTCATTCACCAGTATCTGACGACCGTTCGCCCGATGCACCTGGAGTTCGTGGAGCCCAGCAAGCGCTACGCCGATGTCATCATCCCGGAGGGAGGGCACAACGAGGTGGCGATTGATATGGTCGCCGCCCGCATTCGGGGGTTGCTGGAACAACGGGCGGAAGAGCAGGACTGTGGAGAGGCTCCCTGACGTTGCCCCCATCCTGGTCACTGGGGCCACGGGATTCGTCGGCCGTAACCTGTGTGCCTATCTGGCGGCGCGCGGGCGTTGGGTACGGGCGCTGGTCCGCCCTACCTCCGACCACGCTTTCTTGGAAACGCTGGGAGTAGAACGGGTTTGGGGAGATATACGGGACGACCGGGCGGTGGCGGCTGCCGTGGAGGGATGCGGCGCGATCATCCATGCGGCAGCCGTCTTCCGTTTCTGGGGGCGGCGGGAGGATTTCTGGACCACCAACGTAGACGGGACCCGCAACCTTCTGGAGGCGGCCGCTCAGGCCGGCGTGAGCCGATTCGTTCATATTTCCACGATCGCGGTTGTAGGCAAGCCCCCCGCTGATGGCCTCATCACCGAGGAGACCCCATGCCAGCCTCAGGATGCCTACCAGGAAAGCAAACTGGAAGCAGAGCGTCTGGCGCTGACCTGGTGGCGTACACACGGCCTGCCCGTTATCATCCTGCGCCCCGGCGCCATTTACGGCCCCTGGAGCCGGTACGCGTTCAATCGGCTATTTATAGAAGACCCGTTGAGGGGGCTGGCGTTCCGCGTGCACGGGGGACGGCACGTGACGTTTCCGGTGTTCGTGCGGGATGTGGCATGGGCGGCGGAAGTGGCCCTTGGGGGCGGCCGTCCGGGCGAGGTTTATAACATTTGCGGGAACTGTCTTTCCCATCGGGAGATCGGGGAGATCGTGGAACGGGTCACCGGCCGCCGCATCCGCTGGATTCCGGCTCCGGCATGGGGGATGGTGGCGCTGGCGCGGGGATGGACTTTTCTTTCCCGCTGGACTCGCCGGGAGCCCTACTACCCCATCGGTCTGTACCCGTACGTATTCTACGACTGGCGGGTGAGTCACGAGAAGGCGCGGGAAGAGTTAGGCTACGATCCAACGCCTTTTGAGGACGGGCTGCAGGAGACGCGGGCATGGTACTGTACCGCGACGAGGGATTTTGCGGCGGCTTCGCCGCCGCAAAATCCCTCGTCCGTTTAGTCCCGCTTCAGGATAGAGGCGAGATGGGCCAGGACCGCGTGGGCGCTGGCCTTCTGGCGGGGATCGCAGGCGATAATCTGCTGAGAGGACTTCAGGCCCAGGTTGCGGGCAATTTCCTCCAGAGCCATGGGTCGGTCGCCGTCCCGCTTGGTCGCGACGATCAGGTACGGAATCCGTTTGCGGGAAAGGCGGCGCAGGAGTTGTCGGGCCATCGTCAATGTGGAGCGGTCGGTGCTATCTACCAGAATCAACAGAGCATCCGTTTCCCGAGCCAGAATATCCCACATAAAGTCAAACCTCTCCTGGCCGGGAGTGCCGTACAGGTGGAAGAGCAAACCCGCCACCGTTGTCTGACCGTAGTCCATTGCGACGGTGGTGGTCTCTTTGACCTCCACCAGATGGTCGGTGATGGGCTTATCCGTGCAGACGACGGCGATATCGGAGGCGGAACGAATGAACGCGCTCTTCCCCGTATTGAATGCACCCGTAATGACTACTTTGTACGCGGATTTCATTGGGATGTGCGCTCCTCCTGGGGATGTCGGAAATCCACGAACCGGTACCCTACCCCCCGCTCGGTGAGGATGTAGCGCGGGTTAGAGGGGTCCGGCTCAATTTTCTGCCGCAAGTACGTGACGTATAGCCGCAGATAGTTCGTCTCCTCCCGATACTCCGGCCCCCACACCTTTGCCAGTAGCGTCTCATGGGGGACCACCCAGCCGGCATTTTCAATCAACAGGGCCAGGAGCCGGAACTCCGTCGGGCGGAGTTTGACCCGCTTCCCCCCGACAATGGCCTCTTTCAGGTTGTAGTCCACGCTCAGATAATCGTCAATCTTCAGGATGGCAGCCTCTGGCGGCAGGAACGGTTTTTGTCGTCGCAGGACAGCCCGGATGCGGCTGGTCAATTCCCGCACACTGAAAGGCTTGGTGACATAATCGTCTGCCCCCAGTTCCAGACCCCGCACGATGTCTTCCTCGTCGGAGCGGACGGTCAGCATGATAACCGGCACATCGGAGAAATCCCGCAACAGGCGCAGGGTCTCAAATCCGTCCATTTCGGGCATCATCACGTCCAGCAGCACGAGGTCCGGGAATGCCGTGCGCACCCGCTGTAACGCCTCCAGACCGGATGTGGCGCTAATGACGTGAAACCCCTCCAGTTCCAGGTTCATCCGGATGAACCGGAGAATCTTTTCCTCGTCATCCACGGCGAGGATCAACGGGCCAGACGACCGGGAGCCAGCCATTCTCTCATACTCATTCCCGTACGAAAGTCACGATCTGTTCTTCTTCACCTGTCGGCAAAATTTCCACACAATGAACCCGATGCCAGGGGAGGATCAGGGAGCGAAGTTCCGGGAGCAGATAATTCACCTCACGACCATCCCGACGGCGAGGGTTTTCACAGACCATGAACTGGTCGGTGGGTTCAGGGACCCGCTCAATTTCCGCCACAATCGGGTCCTCATTCATCAGGTGGATCAAGACGGTTATGGGCATAGACGACCTCCGCGGATATCCCTATCTCTACCACACTTTTCAGGGCGACTACTCACGCCCGCTATGGCGTGCACTCCGCCCCCAATAAATGGGCTACCCCCTAACTGTTGCCGATGATAACCTGCAGCCGCAGCCGACCCAGTTGCACTTCGGACTTTTCGGGCAGCGGATAGGGCAGATAGGGCGTCAGGCGTTGACCGTTCAGGAACGTTCCGTTGGCGCTGCCCACATCCTCTATGTATGCCCTTCCCTCCCGCTGAACGATTTTGGCATGGCGACGGGAAACGCCCATCTCCAGTCCTTTCTCCGCACCCAGGTCCAGATGAGGGAAAATGCCATGGGTCGGGTCCAGCCGTCCCAACAGGAGTTCCGGAAGAGCGGGGAGAACAACCTCCCGTCCGGTATCCACGATCTTCACCCGTACTGTCTGGGGTGCGTTTTCATCCCCCCGGGGCACCTCGGTATCCCATGCCGAGGCGCGCGGTGCGGAAAGTTCGTCGGTGGGGAAAGGTTCGGTCCATAGCGTTTTGCCCGTCGGAAGGTAAATGCCACACTCCGTGCAGAACAGGGTGCCTACACGGTGTTTCTTGCCACAAGATGGACACTCTATCATCATTCCCTCCCTATGGCTTCAGCCCCAGGCCGCGGGTACCGTAGCGGATCATCTTTTCCCCTTTGCTGGATATGCGCCCACCTTGCGCAACCCGCCCGGCCTCCAGCAGCGCCACATGGGCCAGTTCGGCCTCTCCCATATCCAGCATGCGGGTTGCGATGGTTTCCAGCCGCCGCCGCGCCTCGTCTATGTGGCCGGTCTCCAGGGCTTTCCAGACCTGTTCCTGCATCCGGAAGATACTGAGCCGACTGAGAACGTTTACCAGAGTGGGTGAAACCGGCTCCTCCGGAGCCTCCGACACGAATTCTCGCTCCAGGTCAAAGATCAGCCGCTCATGGCGGTTGAATGTGGGCACTTCGGTGTTCATCTCCACTTGGAGCAGACGATGGAAGCCGGGAGTCTGCTCCCGCGCCACAATCTCAAACAGAACCTGCATCGGTTTCCCGGCCAGCAAATTCCCCAGAGAGTAGACTCCTCCTTCAGAACTGAGATGCTCCATAACCGGTGCGGTCCGGAACGCGGCCTCCACCCAGGCCCGCTCGGTGGGACGAACCGTCAGAGTGACATTCCGGGCCAGCAGCATCGCCAGGTGCTGGACCAGTTCCCGCATCACCGTGCGTACCTGTTGGGGATACGCGATGTACCACGAGGAGCCTCCGGTCTGCTTTGCCATCTGGTCCAGAAACACATCGTTCCAGTCTTCCCCGATTCCCAGGACGCTGATCTCAATGCGGTCCAGGCCCGCCCGACGCGCCTCGGTCAGGCACTGCTCCTCATCCCCGTATGTCCGACCATCGGTCAGCAGGATCAGATAGCTGATGGTATCCGGCTTGTGGAAGCGACGGATTTGCTCCAACCCGGCGCGCAGCCCCTGCAGAATTTCCGTTCCCCCGCTGGCCCAGATGGAAGAGATACGGGCATGGACGCGCAGCGGGTCCGTCAGCGACTGGCTGGGCACCATGACCGTTGCGCGGTCGTTAAACGCCACCACGCCCACCACGTCCTCTTTTTCCAGTCCGTCCACAATCTGATGGGCCGCGGCCTTGACGTGATCCAGCCGGTCGCCGTCCATAGAAGTGCTCTGGTCAATGACCAGACACAGGTTCAGGGGAACGCGCTTGAAGGACGTTTTTCCGGAGGGCCGGATATCTATCAGCATATACAGCAATTGCTCGTCCGGTACAGCGGGGAGTTGCTGGCGGCTGACCAGGATATCCCAGACCAGGGCAACCGTCGGGCCGATTCCCCGCTCCGCTCGTCGTCGGTCATACGCCTGCCGACGAGCCAGGTCGCCCAGAACCTTATAGGCCTCCTGCACTTTCTGGAATCGCTCCGCGGACGCCTCTTCGGACCCGCTATCCGGGTGGAATCGGCGGACCAGTTTCCGATACGCGAAGCGGATTTCCTCCTGGGTCGCCAGAGGGGAAACCCCCAGCACTTCGTACAGGTCCTTTTCCTCTTCTCCAGGCATCCTTCACCGTCCTAAGGGCCCGGAGGGGCGGCGAGGATAACGCTGATGTTGTCTTTTCCCCCGGCCTGATTTGCTCTCTCCACCAGGATATCGCAGGCGGCTTGAAGTGAATCCGCTGCGGTAATCACCTCCCTCATTTCCTGTTCGCTGACCATCTCCCACAGTCCATCCGAGCACAGCAGAAGAATCCCACCCTCCGGAATGTGGCAGGTAAATGTGTCTACTTCCAGGGGGTCTTTCTGGCCTACGGCGCGATAAAGGACATTCCGTTGCGGGTGATGAGTGGCCTCATCGGGCGTCATCTGCCCCAACTCTACCAGGATATCCACCACAGAATGGTCCCGGGTGATCTGCTGCCATCCGTCCGGCGCGATCAGGTACGCCCGGCTATCGCCAACATTGGCAATGTAGGCCTGGTTGCCCAGCAAGAGGGCGCAGAGAAGGGTGGTCCCCCCTCCCGGCACCCGCTCGCTGACGGCCTGATGCGCCCTCTGAATCGCTTCGGTCAGTAATTCCTGCACCGACGGCTCATCGGCGCTGTGTTCCCAGCCGGAGAACGTGGTCCAGTACGTCCGGAGAATGTGCCCGGCAACCATCCGAACGGCAAGGGCGCTGGCGAATTCCCCGGCGAGGTGCCCCCCCATTCCATCCGCCAGGATCAGCAGCCCCAGCGGGGGCATCCGGTGATATCCCTCCTGCCATATCTCCGCAACCAGAACGCTATCTTCATTGTGGTTCCGTTGTCGCCCGGTATCCGTCGCCCAACCCACTGGTATCCGCTGACGGGAAGGGCGATGCGCCGGTGGCGGCGCGGTCACCGTCGGCGCGGAAGGCCTCTCTTCTCGGCGGGCATCCGGACGAAAGCGACGAAACCAGGATTTCCAGTTGAACACTGCTCTCCTTTAAGTCGGTAGGGCATACACATTATGGTCCAGCGAGCCCACGTACACGATGTCGTTCGCCACGCGCGGGCTGGAAACGACCGGACCGTTGGTCTGAAACCGCCAGCGCAGTTGACCGGTCTGGGCGTCCAGGGCATAAACGTATCCGTCCACCGATCCAACGTAGACGGCGCCCTGGTAGAAGGCGGGGGACGAAGTGACCTGCCCGCCGGTCCGGTACCGCCAGACCAGGTAGCCATTGGTGGCGTCCAAAGCGTAGAGATGACCATCGGCCGAGCCGATGAAGAGGGTGTTTCCCCCGACGGCGGGCGAAGAGACGACCGGGCCATCGGTGCGGTATCGCCAGACGACCCAGCCCGATCGCAGGTCCAGAGCGTAGACGAACCAGTCATGAGAGCCGAAATAGAGCAGGTCTTTATGGACTAACGGCGAGGATGTAATCGCCCGGCGGGCGCGGAACCGCCAGACAAGACGGCCATTTACCCCCACCGCGTAGAGAATTCCCTGCTCATCGCCGAAGTAGATGGCGTCCGCGCCGGTAGCCGGTGTGGAACGGATCGCGCCCTCCGCCTCCGTACTCCACGCCACCCGCCCGTTGACCATATTCACAGCGCACAGACGATGGTCATCGGACCCGATAAAAACGTGCCCGAACTGGACGCGCGGGGAGGAGAAGATGCGCCCCTTTGTCGGATAGGTCCACAGCAGGCGCCCGGTATCGGCATTCAGGGCATAGAGAGACCCATCGGTAGAGCCGAAGAATACTCGCCCTTCCTCCACCGCGGGCGATGAAGCGATCCCCCCTTCGGTCGCGTATTTCCAGAGGAATTTCCCCGTTTCGGCGTCCAGCGCGTAGAGGTTGTGGTCGTACGCGCCGATGTAGACGACTCCCCCGTGAATGCACGGGCTGGAGCGGACCTCGTCCTCGCAGGCGAATTGCCAGATGACCTTCATAGCATCCGGCTGGACTGCTTCTGGGACGGAGATATAGGTTGTCGTTGGGATACCCCGGGCAGATTTCAGGCTCAGCAGGGCGCGTTTCAGTTCCTCCGCAGACCCGAACCGTTTCTGGATGTCGTACTCCAGTGCCCGGTGGATGATCTCCTGGAACTCCACGGATACGGTGGGATTGTACTTGTGAATCGGCCGCTGATGGAAGGAAAACGGCGTTTCCAGGCGCGGGTCCTGCTTGGTCAACAGATGGTGCAACGTCGCCCCCAGGGCGTAGATATCCCCGCGCGGCTCGGCGATCCCCCGGTACTGCTCCGGCGGGGAATACCCCTCAGTGCCGATCATCGTCCCCTTCTCGCCGCTCTGGAAGACCTTGGCGATGCCGAAATCCACCAGCCGAACCCGTCCCTGCTCGTCCAGCATAATGTTGGACGGTTTCATATCCCGGAAGACGACCGGTTGCGGCCTGCGGGTATGGAGATAGGTGAGGATATCACAAATTTGAATCGCCCACTGGATCACCTGGACCTCAGGGAAGAATCCCTCCGTCTCGTTCAGCAGGGCCTCCAGGTCTTTCCCGGGGATAAATTCGGTGACCAGGTACGCGCGGTCCCCTTCCACGAAATAGTCGTAGACCTGGGGAATGGCCGGATGGTTCAGGGTCGCCAGGATGCTCGCTTCCCGTTCAAAGTTCTGCACCATCACCGCCCGCACCTTGGGGTCGGGAGCATTGTTGATCATTTCCTTAATGGCACAGAGGCGCATCACTTTGGGGAAACGCAGGTCCTGGGCCTTGTAGACGACACTCATTCCTCCTGCGCCCAGAATTCCCAGGATGCGGTACCGCCCCTGCAAAACGGTGCCCTCCGCCAACCGGCCTTCTGTCCGGGCCGGCCGCGGGTGCGCAGCGGCCCGATCCACGTCCGTTATACGGGTTCCCAGATCGTCCTGGGCGGGTGGAACATCCGAAGGCGCGCCCGTCAGGCGGGTTCCCAGATCGCCTTGAGCGGGCGGAACATCCGGAGGCACACCCGTCAGACGAGTGCTCCCGGCCCGCGCGGCCAACCCCTGGATGACCCGGGTGGAAAGCCCTTCCTTGGGCGATGCCCCAGACTCTTCCGGCCCAGGTGTCTTTTCCTGTTCGTCCATCAATTCTATCCCCCCACTCCTCAATCTACCGACCTACCGACTTCCCGTTTCCCCAATCAACGACCATGGCCCGGCCCAGGTGATCCGCACCGGGACTTGCTGGCCCAGAAGATCCCGCGCGTCCTCAAAGAAGACCAGTTTGTCCGTTCGGGTACGGCCCCACCAGCGGTTCTTCTTCTTCCCCTCCACCAGTACTTCCACGGTTTGCCCTACCAGGCGGGCATTGATCTCCCCGGCGATGCGCGCCTGCAGTTCGTCCAGCACTTTCCGACGCCGCTCCTTTTCCTCTGGTGGCACATCGTCCGGGTAACGGCGGGCCGCCAGGGTTTGAGGACGGGGGGAATATCGGGCAATGTGCGCCTTATCCAGCCGCAGTTCGGTCAGCAGGTCGTAGGTGCGCTGGAACTGGGCCTCCGTCTCTCCGGGGAAGCCGACGATGATGTCCGTGGCGATGGAAACGCCGGGAACGATCGCCCGGGCCCGCGCGATCAACCGGCGGTAGTCGTCCGCGGTATAGCCCCGACGCATCCGGGCGAGGATTTCGTCATCTCCGGCCTGCACCGGTACTTCCAGGTGCTCGCAGACTTTCGGCAGACGGGCCGCCGCTTCCAGCAGTTCGTCCGTCATCCAGGACGGGTGGCTGGTCAGGAAGCGGATGCGCTCCAGCCCCTCTATTTCGTGCAGTTGCTCCAGCAGCCCGACCAGGGGAGTCCGGTTCTCCTGGCGGGGCAGGTCGTATCCGTAGCGGTCTACGATCTGCCCCAGCAGGGTGATTTCCTTCACTCCCTGGGCGACCAGGGCACGGGCCTCGGCCAGAGTCTCGTCGGCCGGTCGGCTGCGCTCCGGCCCGCGGCGGTAGGGGATGATGCAATATGTGCAGGCGTGGGAGCAGCCCAGGACCGCCGGGACGTAGGCGGTGACCTGCGAGCCCTGGGCCTGACACGACAAGAGGAACGGCCCAGGGATACGCCGGGCCGCGTCTTCGGCCCTCAGCGCGCGCCCCATCTCGGCCAGCCCCCGTTCGGCCAGATGGTCCAGCAGAGGCGTCGGGTCCGACGGCGGCGCGAAAACGTCCACCCAGGGGAATCGCTCCCGCAGATGTTCGGAGTTCCGGCGCCCCACCAGGCAGCCCATCAGGCCGATGACCGTATCCGGTCGGCGGGCCTTCAAGGGCCGGAGGGAACTGAGACGGCCGTATACTTTGTCCTCGGCCTGCTGCCGGACCACGCAGGTATTGAGGACGATGACATCGGCGTCTTCGGCCCGCGCGGCGGGTTCGTAGCCCAGTTGCTCCAGCGCCGCCGCCAGCCGCCGGGAGTCGGCCTCGTTCATCTGACAGCCGATTGTCCAGATATGATACCGCATTTCTCACGTTCTATTATACACTTCTTTGCAGGAAGAGGCAAAAAAGGGCAAAAGGGCGGCTCACAGGGCTTGTGCAGCAAATCCCTTTCGGGCAGCAGCGTGCCCGCGAAGTCAAGGAGAAAGTGGGTTTGTGGGGGCGGCGAAGCCGCCCCCGCAAACCCCACACCCCACCCCTTATGCAAGGCGAATTACCGCGCAAGCCCCGGTCCCCTTCACTTGCATTTTCCCACATCCGGAGTATACTTTTCTTCCGAAGGCCTATGGCTGCGGATGTCCGCCTCCAACAGCAGGAATGGGCTGCTTCCATCCTGGCCCAAGTGCGGGAGACTCTTCCACGAATCCTTGCCCGCTATCCGGTGGTCGCGGCCTATGTGTATGGTTCGGTCGCGCGGGGAACCGTCCTCCCCACCAGCGATGTGGATATCGCGCTGGTCCTGCACCAGTCTCTCCCCCCATACGAACGCTTCAAACTGGAACTGGCAATTGAAGCAGAAGTAGAGGACGCGACCGGTCTCTCCCCCATAGATGTACGGGTGATCAACGATGCCCCCATCCTGGTTCAGGGGAGGATCATTCGGGACGGGATTCTGGTCTACGAAGGAGACCGGCAACAGCGAATCATCTGGCAGGTGCAGACATATCAGCAGTTTCTGGATTTTGAACCGTTCGCCCGGAAAATCCAGCAGGCTTTCATCGCGCATCTGCAACGGGAATACGGGTATGGTGAACCCTGAAGTCATTCATTCCTTGCTGAGCAACCTGCGCCGGTATCTGGAGAGATTGCGCTTACTGGCCGCGGCTTCCCCAGAGGAGTTCCTGGCCGATTTCACCAAAGTAGAAAGCGCTAAATATCTGCTGCAGGTATCCATTGGATGCTGTCTGGACATCGCCCAGCATATTGTCGCCGATGAGGGGTACGGGACTCCGTCCAGTTACTATGAGACGTTTGTGCTCCTGAGCGAGCACGGCGTTCTACCCTCCGACTTTCTGCCGGTCTTGCGGAATATGGTCAGTTTCCGCAACCGGCTGGTGCATCTGTACTGGGAAGTAGATGATCGCGTCGTCTATCAAATTCTCCAGGAGAATCTGGGGGATTTTGAGAAATATATCGGCTACATTGTGAATTTCATGCAGAGAGAGGTAACCCAATGACCATCTGGTATCACCGCCGCACCTGAGGTGATGTCTGGGGCGCCAGGGGGCGCCCGCAGACCGCTGGGCTCATGTCCGGGGGCGGCGGTGAGGCCGCACCCTGAGACGACGTGGACGCGTGCCTCCGAGCCGCCGCCGGTATGAGCCGACGGCGGCTTTTCGTTGCCCACGCCGTGTCCGGGCACTCCCGGACGCGTGGAGAATTCCAGCATCAAGGAGGTACGCATCATGTCCGAACGTCTCACTCGCTTCTTCGCCTCGCGCTGGGGCATCCTTCTGGCCGGGGCGATCATCGGCATCCTGGCCCCGCTCCTGCAAAAGATGGGCAACCCGACCAATATGGGTATCTGCGTTGCCTGCTTTGAGCGGGATATCGCCGGGGCCCTGGGGCTCCATCGGGTCGCCACCGTCCAGTACATCCGGCCCGAGATCATCGCCTTCGTCCTGGGCTCCACCATCGCCGCCCTCCTCTTCCGGGAGTTCCGGCCCCGCGCCGGCTCCGCCCCCATCGTCCGCTTCCTGCTGGGGATGTTCGCCATGATCGGCGGTCTGGTCTTCCTGGGCTGCCCGTGGCGGGCGCTCCTGCGCCTGGCGGGGGGCGACGGGAACGCCATCCTCGGTCTGGTCGGGCTGGTTACCGGGGTTGCCGCAGGCGTCTGGTTCCTCAAGCAGGGGTACTCGCTGGGCCGTGCCTACCGCGCTCCGGCCGCCGTGGGCTGGATTATGCCCGCGATTATGCTGGGCCTGCTGCTGCTCCTCCTCTTCCGCCCCCAGTTCACCCAAGACGGCCCCCTCTTCTTCAGCGCCGAAGGGCCGGGGTCCAAACACGCGCCCATCCTCATCTCCCTGGGCGCGGGACTGGTTATCGGCTTCCTGGCCCAGCGCACCCGTTTCTGTACGATGGGCGCGGTCCGGGACGTCATCCTGATGCGGGATACGCACCTCATCACCGGGGTGGGTGCACTCCTGGTGGTGGCGTTCATCGTCAACCTGATCCTGGGGCAGTTCAATCCCGGCTTCGCCGCCCAGCCGGTGGCCCACTCCAACCATCTCTGGAACTTCCTGGGGATGGCGCTGGCAGGATTGGCCTTCGCGCTGGCGGGCGGCTGCCCTGGTCGGCAACTCTTTATGGCCGGGGAGGGTGACGGCGACGCCGCCCTCTTTGTCCTGGGGATGATCTTCGGCGCAGGCTTTGCCCACAACTGGGCCCTGACCGGTGCCCCGGACAAACTGGCCGAAGGGGTGCTCACCGTCGGCGGGCCCGGCCCCTACGGACAGGCCGCCGTGATCCTGGGACTGGTTGTGTGCGTTGTCCTGGGGTTCACGATGAGGGAGAGAAAGTAGACAAGTATTAAGTAGGCAAGTAGACAAGGAGAGAAGAGCGATGGCGAAAGTTGTGGATGCGCGAGGACTTTCCTGCCCCCAGCCGGTCATCCTGACCCGGCAGGCGATGGAAGAGGGAGAGTTCCCCATTGAGGTACTGGTGGATACCGTCACCTCCCGCGAGAACGTCCGTCGGGCCGCCGAGCGGGCCGGCCTGAAGGTGCGCGTGGAGGAGATGGGCGACGAGTTCAAGTTGACGCTGACGCGGTAATCATCGGTTCGCCACGGATTGCACGGATGACCTTTCCGGGGAATCCGTG
>CAKZOY010000316.1 GCA_937138275.1 uncultured Chloroflexota bacterium | reverse complement strand
CACCCTCTCCCGTCCATCGTCATCTTCGGCGTCCAGCCGGAGCGGATGGACTGGAGAGAGGGCCTCAGTCCGGCGGTGGAGGCGGTACTCCCCCTTTTGATCGCAGCGATTGAAGAGGAGTTGCAAGATGGCTAAAGAAGAGTACCGACAAGCCCAAACCCTGGAAGAGGCATGGCTGAACTTTGAGCCGGACCTGCCACTGCACCCCGATCCTGAGACTGGGCAGCCTCATCCCTTTTATGTACGCCGTCCGGATGACCCCGCTGATCGCCTGCGCCGCATTCTCCTGCGTCCTTACCGCGAGCCGCCCAAACTCTTCTTCTCCGGACATCGCGGGTCAGGAAAATCTACCGAATTGGCTCGTATTGCTGCCGATCCCGAAGTCTGTTCCCGGTTTTTCCCCATCCACTTTTCCATCCGCTCGGAAGCGGATATCAACAATCTGGATTATCGCGACGTACTGCTGATTATTGCCAGTCAATTATACCGCCAGTATCATCAGCGGGGCGGAAAACTGGATAAAAAACTCCTCAAGGAGATTGACCGCTGGAAAGGACGGGTGGAGGAATCTGTCCAGACAACTCTGACAGGGCCTTTGGGCGATGTGGAACTGGATACCAGGCTGGATGGTTTCTTCGCCCAGGTAGGAGCGAAGATCCGGCTGGAGCCGCGCACTCGTCACGAGATCCGGCAGGTTCTGGAAAGGGACATTACGGGCCTAATATCCCTGATGAATAGCATAGCCACTGAAATCTACGTTAAAGATAGAGAAAAACGGCCGCCTCTGGTGTTGATTGACGACCTGGATAAGCCAGACCTGGATGTCGCTCGCGGGATTTTTTATGGGCATCGTGAGATTATGCTCCAACCTGCTTTCCCTATCGTATATACGGTTTCCAGCCCCCTCTTCTATGGGCCCGAGTTCTATGCCATCCGGGACCGAGCGGTCTTTTTGCCCAACATTAAACTCATCACCCATGCCGATGGGGAAAGAAACGAAGAAGGCCTGAACACGCTGACCGAGGCCATTCGGCGCCGGATGGCTCCTCTTTTGATTACCCCTGAGGCTCAGGATATTGCCGCCGAAATGAGCGGCGGCGTCTTTCGGGAACTAATGCGTCTCCTGCGGACGGCCGTTGACCGGGCCCTGGAGAATGGACGTGAACAGGTAGAAGAACCTGATGTATGGGCTGCGGCTGCCGAGATTCGTGGAGAATACCGCCGTATCCTGACCCGCCAGCAGCGCCATCTTCTGGCCCGCATTCAGCGCACCCATCAGTTAGACGATCCGCCGGAGGCCGCACCGCTACTCCAGTTGCTGGCCATGCTGGAATATGCCAACGATGAGCCATGGTATGATGTGCATCCATGCTTGAAAGACTGGCTGGAAAAGCAGGAAGATGGGCCTGCAGAGTGAACTTCAGGAATCCTTTCAGACGCGCCTGGAACGGCTGAAGCGGGAATTGGAACGGGCGATCCGGTACGACCAACCGTTGCTTCTGCTGGTCATCTACGTCTCCGAGTGGGTGCGCGCGGAGGTGGAGCGGGAACTGCGGCATGCGCTGATAGTGCTGGGACAGCGGGTAGAAACGGTGCAGGTAGATAAAGAACATCCCGATATTGCTGAATGGATTCTGCGCCAGCCGGAGCGCCAGCGGACGGTTTTTTTCGTGCGGGGCTTGAGTTACGATGGCGCAGATGAACGGGCGGGATTAATCCCGCCCGTCCATCGTGCCCTGAACCTGCGCCGCGAGGATTTCATTGAGGGCCGTGTGCGGGTTCTCTTCTGGCTCACCGAGCGGGAGGCCGTTCGGCTGGTGGAGTATGCGCCGGACTTCTGGGCTTTCCGCCATCGGGTAGTGGAGTTTGTGGAACTTCCTTCTTCTTCCCATCTGGCTACCCTGGCGCGAGAACTGGTATGGCACGGTATGGATGGGACGGTTCCGTTGGGAGACATTCCAGAGATGATCCGACTGCGGGAGAAGTTGCTGGCCGAACTGCCGGAAAAGGATGAAGCGTTAGCCCCCCGTGCCGAACTTCTTTTCACTCTCGGAATCCTTTATGCCCAGCAGGGCCGTTGGGAAGAGGCAGTCCGGAACTACGAAGAAAGCCTACGCATCAAACGATCCCTGGGCGACCGCCACGGCGAGGCGCAGGCGCTGATGAACCTGGGCAACCTCTACCTGCAGCAGGGCCGCTGGGAGGA
>CAKZOY010000315.1 GCA_937138275.1 uncultured Chloroflexota bacterium | reverse complement strand
GAGATGCGCACCTTTTTGCTGGACCTGTATGGTCAGGCGCTCCCTTTGCGGGGGGAAGCGGCGGTTCAAGCCCAGCAGCGATATCGCCAGATTCTGAGTCAGGCGGAATGGGCGGAACCGCCGCCGGAACCTAAGGAAGGCAGAGGACGTCCGAAAAGCACGCCGGGACGAAATCTTCTCCGCCGCCTGAGGGAGCGAGAGGAGGCGGTTCTGGCCTTTGCGCTGGTGGAAGGGGTGCCTTTCACCAACAACCAGGCTGAACGGGACTGGCGCCCGGCGAAGGTGAAGCAGAAAGTGAGTGGTGGTTTTCGCACCGAGCGTGGGGCGCAGGTGTATGCCCGCTTGCAGGCAGTGATTTCTACCTGCCGTAAGCAGGGGCGGGATGTCTTTTTGACGTTGCGTGACCTTTTTGCCCTTCAGCCGGTCTCCCTGCTTGCAGAGGGTAGGCAGTTACCCCGTGCGGCCGTAGGGGCGGACGATCCGTCCGCCCTCAACGGGGAGGGGGGCAGGGGGAGGGGTTTGATAAACCAGGCCTACGCATCTGACATACCCCAACGCGATGGGTATAACCTGCCATAGAACTGAAATACACCCTGTGAAGTTGGGACAGGTTGTTCCCGGATTTTCGCCGTCCGGTTGAAAACCTGCGGCTTCGGGATGCCCACGAGGGGCAATCCAAAGGATGCCCACAAGGGGCATCCAAAGGATGCCCACGAGGGGCATCCCTACAGGGCGTCTCCCTGCGGGGATGCTGGAAAACGGTCGGCGAAGGCCGACCGTCGGCCGAAGGCCCTCAGGGGCGACTTCAATCGCTGTCTGGGATTCGTACCGTGGGGAGGGAATCTTCCACTTTCCAGTATGGCCGTTCCGCTTCCCAGCGCGTGCGGAATTCGTCGGGGGCAGCAGCGAGCAGGGCCTCGCCTTCGGCCGTCACCGTGCCATCGGCGAGGCGGATCTGGCCGCGAACCTTCGCTCCCACTCCGCCGATCTGCTCTACCCAACCGATCGCGATCAACGGTACGCCCACCGGAGTGGGACGGCGGTAGCGGACGGTCAGGCTCACCGTAGCCATGAAAGTCTCATAGGTGGTGTGGAGCATCACGGCCCGGCCGGCCGTCTCATCCAGAATCGCAGCGATGATGCCCCCGTGGGCAATCCCGGGATAACCCTGGCAGGTCTCCGGCAGGACGAACTCCGCCCGTACCTGCTGATCGTCCGGGTCTTCGTAGAACCGAAGGTGGAGTCCGGCCGGGTTCTCTCGGCCGCAGACAAAGCACATACGGGATGTGGGTTGGGGGCGCATAGGGGCTCCTTGCCGTATCAGGGGATGCTTTCAGCGAATCCGCCGACGCCATTCGTCCCGGATTTCTAATGCGTCCACCCCGCTCCCCAGGGCCAGGAACTGGCGCAAAAGACGGGTGAAACGGGAGGCCTCATCCAGCATCGGGAAGTGGGACGATTCGTCCATAAAGACGATATGGACGTTCTCTTCCAGCTGGTTCAACCACTGCTCTGCCGGGGGATAGATGAGAGGGTCATTTTTACCGAAGACAAGCAGAACCGGGCAGGTGATAGACTCCAGATCGCTGCGCAGGTCTTCGGTTCGGACGGTCTGGATGCTGCGGATCACGGCGTTCAGGTCCGTCTTGCTGGCCTCTATCTGCACTTCCGGATAGGCCGAGGCCTGGCGACGGCCCAGGATGCGGACGATCCAATCGCCGTTGTGATGATTAGAGAAAGTAGCCAGCGGAGGGGCGATGGCCGCTCCCATCATCGGGGTATTGACTGCGATCAGGCGATCTACCCTTTCCGGTATCCGCCTCGTCACGCGGATGGCAATGGCACCGCCCAAGCCATGGCCCACCAGAGTGACCTGATAAATGCCCATTTCGTCCAGGAATCGTTCCACCATATCCACGTAGGCGCTTAAGGAATAGCCGTCCTGGCGACGGTCGGTATCTCCAAACCCCCACAGGTCCAGCGCGTAGGCCCGGTAGCGCTCCGAAAGGTCGTCCATAGACGACATCCAGTAGCGCCAGGAACCCAGCCAACCGTGGATGAAGAGTATCGGTCGGCCGCGGCCGATCGCTTCATAGTGGACCAGTTTGCCTTCAATGATGACGGCGCTCATTCCTTCAGCGTCTCCGGATGTGGGAGGATGTGGAGCGTTGCTGGCAATTTTATGGCCCGCTACTTTCTCCTATGCTGGCTTCCCCCGACCCGATCGGTTCAGGATATCCCGGACTTGTTGGATCAATTCATCGGGAGCGAAGGGTTTCAGGATATATTCTTCCGCTCCGGATGCCAGTCCTTGTTGAATCTCCGAGTCCTGCCCTTTGGCGGAAAGGAAGACGACAGGCAGACTGGCGGTTTGCGGGTTTTCCTTTAACTGGCGGCACGCTTCGTATCCGCTCATTTTGGGCATCCGCACGTCCAGGATGACCAGGTCGGGTTTCTCGGCCTTCGCTACCTCTACGGCCTCTGCTCCATTGGTAGCCATAAGGACATCAAAGCCGGCAAAGCGAAGGGTGAAGGCGATGAGTTCGCGGATATCTTTTTCGTCTTCAGCAACCAGAATACGGGTCATGCTTCTCCTTACGCGCTTGCCAGAAGAGTTACGCCGAGGATGCCGCGGTGGTCGGCTGAAGCAGGACAGAAATTTCCCGAACGAACTCCTCTATGGCGAACGGCTTGGTCAGAAAGCGCACGGCCCCCAGGGAAAGGGCGCGCTGTTCTTTCAATTCCTCGTCGGTCAGACTGCCACTCATAATCACCACCGGGATGTCCCGGGTGCGCGGGTCGGATTTCAGGTTGCGCAGCACCTGGTACCCGTCCACATCGCGTAACTTCAGGTCCAGCAGGATGAGGGCAGGCCGGTTCTCCCGGGCGATCTGCAGCGCCCGGCGGCCCTGCCCGGTGGTCTGTACGCTGAAGCCATGGCGGCGTAACACTTCCCGCATCAGGGAGAGGTTATCCCGGTCGTCGTCCACCACCAGGATCAACCCGCGCCGGTGGAGCACTCGCCGCACGACTTCCAGCAGATGCGCTTCGTCTATCGGTTTGCTGAGATAATCTATTGCCCCTAACTGGAAGCCTCGCTCGCGGTCCGGAACGATGGAGATGATGACCACCGGAATATCTGCCGTCCGGTGATCTTTCTTCAACCGTTCCAGAACGGCGAACCCGTCCATATCCGGGAGGCGGATGTCCAGGGTGATCAATCCGGGATGGGTCTCGCGCGCGATTCGCAACGCTTCCTCTCCCCGTCCGGCGATCCGAACGGTGTACCCTTCATATTCCAGTTGAAGCCGAATGAGGTTGGCGATGTCCGGTTCGTCTTCTACAACCAGCACAGAGACACCCTCAGGAGCCGGGGCGGGCGGGACAATTTGCCGGCTGGAGGCAAGAGGCAGGGTGAAGGTAAAAATGCTTCCCTCGCCCAGTTCGCTCTCCACCCAGATCTGCCCCCCATGCATCTGGACCAGGGATGCGGTGATGGGCAGTCCCAGGCCGGTGCCTGGGGTCTCCTGAACCAGCGGGTCGTCGGCGCGAAAGAAGCGGTCAAAGATTTTTTGCTGGTTCTCTCTGGAGATCCCGATGCCGGTATCGGCCACGGAGATTTCCATCATATCCCTGTTGGGGTGAGCGGAGATGGTCACTTTTCCACCGGGCGGAGTGTACTGGATCGCGTTGCTGATCAGATTGGTCAGGATTTGAGCCACCCGGTTGGCATCGCCCCAGACGGCAGGAAGGTTTTCTGGAATCTGGACTTCCAGCGTCAGCCCTTTATTCTGTGCTCGTCCCTGAAGGGTACTGATAACCTGATAGATGACCTCGTGGATCACCACCGCGCGTAATTCTAACTGGATTCGGCCGGATTCAATCCGGGAGATATCCAGCAGGTCGTTCACCAGAGCGACCATCCGTTCGGCGTTGTTGCGGATGATGCTGATGAAGTGTTTTTGTTGTTCGCTCAGAGACCCGGCCATTCCCAGCATCAGGAGGTCGGCGTAGCCTTTGATGGAGGTCATCGGTGTACGCAATTCGTGGGAGACGGTGGAGATGAACTCGCTCTTGGCCCGGTCCGCTTCCACTTCGGCGGTGATGTCCCGAAACACCGAGACGGTGCCCAGGTACTCTGTCCCCCGAATCACCGGGGAGGCGTGGACGCTGACGACCCGGGTGCCCAGTTGGAGTCGTTCGGCAACGAAATCCTCCGGGGTGCGATCGGCCGGATGGATTGCCCAATCCTCCAGGGCCTCCAGCCACTTGCGACCTTCCACCCCGTAGAGCCCCAGCATCTCCCGGATGCTTCGCCCGATGGCTTGCTGGCGAGGGATCTCCAGAATGCGCTCGGCGGCCGGGTTGAAGAGGACGACTTTCCCGGAAGCGTCGGCGAAGAGCACCCCATCGGCGACGCCGTCCAGGATAGCCTGGCTTTTGGCTGCCTCCACCTGTTGCTGTTTGAGCATCGCGCCCAGGTCTTCTGCCTGCTGGCGGATCAGGTCGTAGAGGTTGGCGTTGTTGACCGCGTTGGCAATCTGGGCCGCCGCAGCCTCCACCAGGTGCAGGTGGTCTTCGGTGAAGAACCCGGGAGCGGAGGAAAACAGGAGCAGCGCTCCTAAAATTTCCCCAGCCATTTCTATCGGTACGGCAAGACCGGACCGCTGATCCTCCCACTCCGCTCCGGGTATCCAGCGGGGGTCATGGGAAAGTTCGGGGATAATCGTGGGCTCTTTGTGGGCTACAACCCATCCGCCCAGCCCTTCTCCGCGTCGGAAGCGGGTGGGCAGGCCGGTAACGGGAAGATGGTCGGGGATTCCGACGGCGGCCCGGCGGACTAGGGTGCCCGTTTGGGGGTCAATAAGGAGGACAAAGCCCTGGTCGGCCCCGGTGGTCTGAACCACGATTTCCAGGGTGCGGTGAAGGATCTGCCCTACATCCAGGCTGGAGGCGACCTGGCTGGCGATGCGATACAGGGCCTCTATCCGGTCCCGCTCGGCAGTCAGGTCCCGGAGCGCACGGGCCAGTTCCTGCGTCCGCTCCTCCACCCGGCGTTCCAGTTCTTCGGTGAAGCGGCGGATTTCTTCGTAGAGCCGGGCGTTCTGGATGGCGACGGCTGCCTGATTGGCGATGACCTGTGCCAGGCGGATTTCGCTGGCAGCGAACGGCCGCGCGTCCTGCCGTCGCTCCAGTTCCACCAGCCCGATGGTCTGTCCGCGGGCGATCATCGGCAGCAGGAGCAGGGTTTGCGCTTCCCGTTCCCGGAGGAGGGATGCGGCTTGCATCTCAGAAGCCGTCAATGCGATCGGCTCCTGGGTCAGCAACACTTCATAGATAACGGGTTTATCTGGGGCCCGGTATATGGTACATGCCAGTGGCGCGTCTTCTTCGCGAGTCTCCCAAACGACGGTGACTTCATCGGTGTCCCGGTTCCATTCCGAGATGGTGCAGCCATCGGCACTGGTAACCGCTATCAGTCGTTCTCCCAGAGCGTACAGCACCCAATCCAGGTCCAGGGTGAAGGAGAGCGCACTGCTGGCTTCCAGAATGGTGGAGAGTTCCTCAGTGCGTTCCACCGTCTCCTCAAAGAGGCGGGCGTTCTGCACCGCTACCGCTACCTGATCGGCCAGCGCGGTGAGAACAGCCAGGTCGGTGGGGGTGAACGTCCCGCGCTCAGGTTGGTCGGCGGTGATAACTCCCATGACCTTTCCACCGATGGACAGGGGGGCCAGGATCACCGGCCCCGGATGTACATACGTGTCATCGGCGACTTCCGGGACGGAGAGGGGCATGCCACTCTGGACTACTTTTCCCACGAGGCCTTCTCCAGAGGCAACGGTGCGCGTCGGCATTTGGGAAAGGTCGTGCCCCTGAGCGGCCCGAACTTCGTATTGTCCAGTACTCTCATTCAGCAGGAACACAATGCTCCCGCGGCAGTGCACCAATCTTGGGACCGCCTCCACGACGGCCTGGAGAGCGCTGCGCAGGTCCAGACGGGCGGTTACGGCCCGGTTCAGGTCGTTAAAGAACGAGAGGATGTTCAGCCGCCGTTGCAGGTCTTCCATCAGATGGGCGTTCTCTATCGCAACGGCGGCATGGGCGGCGAAAATCTCCAGCGCTTCTATGGTGGGATAATCCGGGGCCCGGCCGTTGGTGGGCTGATCCACGGAAAGAATCCCCTGAATCTGCCCGCTGGGCCCGATCAGGGGGATAATCAGCAGGTCCTGGGGATGCCAGTGCCCCGGCTTCCGGGGAGCTATCTCCACCCGCTCTTCGTAAACGTCCAGTTGCCCTCGCCAGCGGCTTTGTTCCTCTGCCGGGATATAGTAACTCTGGCTGATGCGGAAACGGTCTTCCAGAACGGCTTGGATCGTCTTCCAGGATTGACGGGTCTGCTTCAACTGCTCCAGGGCGGATAGGGGGATGCCTGCTCCGGCGACGCGCCGCAGATGGGGAGGGTCGCCTTCCCGAACGCTGATCAGCACCAGGTTGAACCCAACACTCTCTTGAACGGCGTAGGCGATCTCCTCCAGGATTTCTTCCAGAGGACGGTCGGAACGGAACGCGCGGCTGACTTCCAGGACCCGGCTCAACTGGTCGGTGCGGCGATGAAGGAACGAAGCCCGCTCTTGCTGTTCCTGGTGCCACTGGGCGTTGGCGATTGCGATAGAGGCCTGAACGGCGATGGTCTCAATAAACTGCCGCACTTCGTTCCCGAAGGCATCGGGTTGAGGGCTAAGCAGCGCAATCGTGCCAGCGAGGCTTTCCCCAAAACGGATGGGCGCCAGAAGGAGGGAACGAACATCGGTGCGTCCCATCACGGGATGGCTGGACCAGTTCGGGTGATAAAGGGTCTGAATGGAACGCTCCATCTCGGCCAGTACGTTTTGGGGGGAATTTTCTCGCAATTCCTTTCGCAGGGCGGCCTGTTCTTCTTCCAGGAAGCCCGCACAAAGAGTCAATTCCCACTGTCCGGCTCCGTTGTGCGTCAGGATCGCTCCGTAGGGAGTACCTGCAATGCGCAGGGATTCTTCCAGGACCAGGCGCAGGATGCGTTCCCGGTCAAAGGTCAGGCTCAGTTCGCGGGCGATGCGTTGCAGACTGGATAGGGCGTTGCGCTGCTCCTGGAGGTGGCGGTCGGTGCGGGCGTAGAGACGGGCATTCTCCACGGCAATGGCTGCCTGATCGGCAAAAGTGTTCAGCAGTTCCCGTTCCGCTTCGGTAAAGTGGTGCGGTTGGGAGAAGAAAGCGACCAGCATTCCGATGATTCGCTCCCCGACCCGGAGGGGCAGGTCGGCGAAGGCGATGAATCCTTCCTCCTCCGCCAGGGGAGCGATACGCCGTAACGCGGGATCCGCGGAGAGGTCTTCCACGATGATGGGGAGACCTAAGGCGACCGCATGGGCTCTCCCGCCTAATTCTACGGGCAACACCTGGGAGCGCCGAATGTATTCCTCACTCATCCCATGGGTCGCGGCCAGGCGCAGGACCAGCTCCCGCTCGTCCATCACGAAGATGGCGGATGCATCGCAGCCGGTTACCTCCAGGACGGAGGTGGCAATTGTCTGAAGGACCTGTGAGAGGTCCAATGTAGAGGTCAGCGCGGCGGTGACCCGGGAAAATGTAGCCAGTTCCAGCGCCCGGCGGCGGGCTGCCTCGTACAGGCGGGCATGCTCAATGGCGCTGGTAGCATACTGGCCGATATGTTGAAGCAGCGCCAGATCTCGCTCGGAGAACGCGGCGGGCTGGTAACTGATCAATTCAATAGTACCGACAAATTCCCCGCGGCTCTCCAGGGGGATGCCCAGGAAAGACCGGAAGGGGAAATCCGGTCGGTCCAGTTTGGGGCGGATGTCCCGACGGCTGGCAATGTCGGGGATGAGCAGAGGTTTCCGGTGACGTGCTAACCAGCCTGAGTATCCCTCTCCCAGGCGGTAGATGGTTCCTACTTTCGCATGGTAGGTCTCGGTATCCAGGGAGCCATGGCTGACCAGGTATCGCCGGCGAGGGTCCCAGAGGGTGATCTCTCCCATATCAAAGTCTATCAACCGGCGGGTAGAAATGAGAATGTTGCGTAAGGTTATTCCCAGGTCCAGTGTCGCCCCGACCGTGCGGGCGATTTCTTCCAGAACGATCAATTCGTCCAGGGTAAACGGGGAGAGGGGCGCGAGGGAAGAGTAGGGGGACTGCGGCTTTTTTTCTGTGCTGTCCCCACGAGGGCGCAGCAGGGACTGTATCCGTTCAGCCCAACTCATTGGCGTAATACCCGTTAACCGTCCATCATTCGGGTGGGAACCCCGATCACCGGTGCAAACCGAACAAAGGGGAGGCAGGGATATGCATAGTCTTCCTACGGCAGGCGGCGCTCGCGACGAGCCGCGGCAGCCGCCTCTGTGATCTCGCGGATATCGGTGAAGGGACCGTCATCGCTGGTGATGGCGCCCACCACTAGTTCCATCAACCCGACCTTCTTTTCATTGCCCGCTTCGTCCCGTAGCAGGAGATACCCCTGCTGCCGGGTCTTGAAATCGTAATGGGTGACGATTCCTGCGGAGAAGCGGCGGGTTATATCCTGGGCCATCGGGCGGACGAGTTCTTTGCGCGTGATGACCAGGAAGTCATCCCCACCGATGTGACCGATGAAATCCTCCGGCGTGCCCACGGCGTCGGCGGTTTCTCCGAGGATCATCGCGGTATACCGAAGGACCTCATCGGCGGCGACAAAGCCGTAGACATCCCGGAAGGCTTCTATGTGCTCAATCCCGATGTAGATGACACCCCAGTTATCCCGACGGAGCAATCGGCGCAACTGGTCTTCAATGAGGCGGGCGCTGGGAAGCCCGGTGGTGGGATTGGTGAGGCTCTCGTAGGTGGCGCGGGCGATGGCATTTTTCACCCGGAGCCGCAACTCCTCCACGTCAAAGGGCTTGGTGATGTAGTCGTCCGCTCCCAGTTCCAGACCCTGGATTTTATCCGAGCGCTCATCCCGCTGGGTCAGAAATATGATGGGGATGTGGCTGGTGCGCAGATTGCTTCGCAGTTGCCGACAGACCTCGTACCCATCTATGTCGGGCAGCATAATATCCAGGACGACGATGTTGGGCAACTGCTGGCGAGACATCTCCAGCGCGTCTCCGCCTCGCGGGGCTACGGCTACCTCGTAGCCCTGGCTCTGGAAGTAGATGCGGAGCATATTGGAGATGTCAAAATCATCTTCCACGACCAGAATTCTCGGTTTGCTCATTTTCGCCTCCCCTGTTCAGCCTGGGACGATTTGCTTTCCTGATCGGCCGGTGATGGAACCCGTACCGGAGAGGGCATTCCGTGCCAGGTCGGATGCCCGACGGCAATCCTCCAAAAGGTGATTCCCTTCGCTGAAGAGTGACAACCAGAACAGCGACTGAGAAGAAAGGGCGAATGTAACTATATTGACAATGGCAGATTCTAAATTATAATGACAAACTCTGCGTTAAAAGTATAAATGGTATTATCCAATT
>CAKZOY010000314.1 GCA_937138275.1 uncultured Chloroflexota bacterium | reverse complement strand
GCGAGCGGTTGATCGTCTCCGCGGCCTTCTGGTGCCTTTTCACCTTCCTGCCGATTGCGCTGGCCCACCTCGTCCGCTGGCCCTGGCTCTCGCTGACCAACGGGCAGTTGATGCTCTTCCGCCGCACGGCCTACGAGGCGGTCGGGGGCCACGCCGCGGTGCGCACCCATCCGGTGGACGACATCGCCCTGGGCCAGCGGATCAAGCAGGCGGGCCTGCGCTGGCGGATTGTGGACGCTACGGAATTCGTCTCCTGCCGGATGTATCCCGGATTCCGGGCGGCCGTGGAGGGGTTCACCAAGAACCTCTTTGCCGTCTTTGACTTCCGGCTGGCGGAGTACCTCTTCGTCTGGATATGGATGGGGCTGGTCACCTGGGAGCCGCTGGTGGCGCTGGGCGTGCGGGCTCTGGGCCTTCCGCTGCCGTTTGCCCTATGGCCGGCAGTCCTGGCGATGGTGGAGATGGCAACCATCTGGGGGTTCGCAATGGCCCGCCTGCGCTTCCCCATCTACCTGGCGCTCCTGTACCCGGTCAGCCTGACCGTTTTCGGATTGGTCGCCTTTCGTTCGCTCTTTTTCACCATCACGGGCCGCGCCACCTGGAAGGGCCGCCGTCTGCCCCGCCAGCCGGTGCGGCTGATATAGGAGGGTCTATGACGTCCCAACCCGCACAGACTCCCTACCCGGAAAGCCAGTTTCCCCGCCCCCGCATCGTCGTCAGCCGATGCCTGGGGTTTGACCACTGCCGCTACGACGGGAGCACCATCCCCAACCCGATCGTGAAGGCCCTGGGCGAATTCGTGGACTACATCACCCCCTGCCCGGAGGTGGAGATCGGGCTGGGCGCCCCGCGCCCGCCCGTCCGTATCGTCCAGACCCCCCAGGGCCCCCGCCTGCTCCAGCCCGCCACCGGGCGGGACGTCACCGACGCGATGCAGGCCTTCGCCCAGACCTTTCTGGACTCGCTCCCGCCGGTGGACGGTTTCATCCTCAAGAACCGCTCCCCCTCCTGCGGGATCAAGGACGCCAAAATCTACGCTTCGGCCGACAAAGGCCCCGCCGTGGGGACGCGTCCGGGCTTCTTCGGCGGGGCGGTCCTGGAGCGCTTCCCCGACCTGCCCGTGGAGGACGAGGGCCGGCTGACCAACCGGGCCATTCGGGAGCACTTCTTCACCGTCATCTTCGCCCTGGCCGACCTGCGGCAGGTGGTGCAGGAGGGCCGGATGGCGGCGCTGGTGGACTTCCACTCCCGCCACAAATTCCTGCTGATGGTCTACCACCAGGCCCGGCTGCGGGAACTGGGTCGGATTGTCGCCAACCCCGAAAAGCGGCCGACCTCTGACCTCATCCAGGAGTATGCCCAGGGCTTCCGGGCCGCGCTGGCCCGCCCGCCCCGCCGTCCCGCCGTCTACAACGCCCTCACCCATGCCCTGGGCTACGTCTCCGAAAGGCTGTCGCCGTCGGAGCGGGCCTTCTTCCTGCAGACACTCCAGCCCTACCGGGAAGGCCGCGTTCCTCTCAGCGCGCCGCTGGCGGTGCTGCGCTCCTGGATCGTCCGCTTCGGGGTGGACTACCTGGCCCAGCAGTCCTTCTTCTTCCCGTTCCCGGAGGCGCTGATCATCCCCCTGGATTCGGGATGTGGCGAGGTGTAGCGTGCGCATCGGCTACCCGTGCATCAACCTGAGCCTGACCTGTCGCCCCAGCCGCACCTTCCGGCTGGCCGCCCTCTCCTGGGAGCGCCTTCGGGAGACGGTCGCCGGAAACCTGGCCTGCCTGGAGGAGATCGTCCGCTGGAATGCCGAACGGGGGCTCCTCTTCCTGCGCATCACCTCCGACCTGGTCCCCTTCGCCTCCCGTCCGGAGAACCGTTTCCCGTGGGACGAAGAATTTGCGGAGGACTTCGCCCGTATCGGGGCGCTCACCCGTCGGTACGGGATGCGCATCTCCATGCATCCGGGGCAGTACACCGTCCTGAACTCCCCCAGAGAGGAGACGGTCACCGCCGCCATCGCCGACCTGGTCTACCACACCCGCGTCTTGGACCGGATGGGGCTGGACCGGACGGCGAAGGTCCAGATTCACCTGGGCGGGCAGTACGGGTACAAGGAGGCGGCGCTGGAGCGGTTCATCCGGGTCGCCCGCGACCTGGACCCGGCGATCCGGGCGCGGCTGGTGGTGGAGCACGACGAACGGCTCTACAACCTGGACGACTGCCTGCGGGTGAGCGAGGCGGTGGGGATTCCGGTGGTGCTGGATGTCTTCCACCGGCAACTGAACCCCGACGGGCGCTCCCTGCCGAAGGCGCTGGCGGCGGCCGCGGCGACCTGGGCAGAGGCCGACGGCATTCCCATCGTGGACTACTCCTCCCCGCTGCCCAACGGCCGGACGGGGAGCCACGCCCATGCGCTGGACGAGGCCGACTTCCGGCGGTTTCTGGAGGAGAGTTGCCCCCACGACTTTGACCTGATGTTAGAGGTGAAGGACAAGGAGCGGAGCGCGCTGCGGGCGCTGGAGATCGCCCGCGCGCTGTCCGACAGCCGTCTCATCGCACATCCCATTGGTGTATAGGAATAAATGAAAGACTCGCGCCGTCTTCTGTTTCTCATCACCCTCTTCGTTTTTGTGGATGTCCTGGGCTTCAGTCTGATTTTGCCGCTGCTACCATACTACGCCTCCACCTTCGGCGCGACCCCCCAGATAGTGGGGCTTCTGCTGGGTACGAACGCGCTGGCGCAACTGATCGGGGCACCCATCCTGGGGCGCCTCTCCGACCGCTTCGGCCGTAGACCGCTGCTCCTCCTTTCCCTGGCCGGGACCGTGGTCGGTTTTCTGCTGCTGGCGACGGCCCGGTCGCTGGAGATGATGTTCCTCAGCCGGGTCGTGGACGGCCTTCTGGGCGGCGACATCTCCCTGGCCCAGGCCTACATCAGCGACATCACCGACGGCAAGGAGCGCACCCGCGGGTTCGGGCTGCTGGGCGCGGCGTTCGGTCTGGGCTTCATCTTCGGCCCGGCGCTGGGCGGGACGCTGGCCGCCGACGGGGTCTATGCCCGCCCGACGTTCGTCGCCGCGGGACTCTCGCTGCTCAACCTCATCGGCGTCCTCTTCTGGCTGCCGGAGTCCCTTCCCGAAGAGGAACGGGCGCGGCGCGCTCGGGAGCCCCGCGCCGCTTTCTCGCTCCGGGTTCTCTGGGACACCCTGCGGTTGCCCTGCGTGGGCCCCCTGCTCCAGACCCAACTCTTCTTCAGCCTGGCGTTCACCACGTTTGAGACGATCTTCGCCCTCTTCGCCCAGGCCCGATTGAAACTGGACGCTCGCGCCACCAGTTACGTTCTCACCTACGTGGGCGTTCTGGTCGTGCTGGTCCAGGGCGTGGGCATCCGTCTGCTGGTCCGGCGGTTCAGCGACAAACAACTGGTGTTCGGCGGCAGCGCGCTGCTGGCCCTCTCCCTTCTGGGATGGGCGCTGGTCCCTTCCCTGCCCTGGCTGCTGGTGGTTCTGGCCCCGCTGGCCCTGGCCGCGGGCACCCTGCGGGTGGCGGTCAACAGCGCCCTCACCCGCTCCGTCTGGCCGGAGGAACTGGGCGGCACGCTGGGCCTCTCCGCCTCCCTGGGCAGTCTGTCCCGTATCGTTTCCCCCACCGTGGGGGGCTTCCTGCTGGGGCAGGTGGGGACGGCCGCGCCGGGCCTGCTGGGTGCCGCGCTGATGGGGTGGCTCGTCTACTACACCTGGCGGCGCGTCCTGTTCGTGCCGGACCTGGCTTGCCCGCCCCCGCGGGCATAGGAGGACAGAGATGAAAAAGTGGCTTCGCGGACTGTTGATCGCCCTGGGAGTCTTGCTGGTGATCCTGCTGGTTGGCCCCTTCCTGGTGCCCGTCCCGCCGCTGGAAGGGACCGTCCCGCCGGAGCAACTGGCCGACCCCGACAGCCGCTTCGTGGAGGTGAACGGGGTCAACATCCACTACAAAATGGCCGGAGAGGGAGAGCCGGTCTTCATCCTGCTCCACGGCTTCGCCGCCAGCATCTTCTCCTGGCGGGAGGTTATGAGGCCGCTTTCGGAGTGGGGGACGGTCGTGGCCTTTGACCGGCCGGGTTTCGGCCTGACGGAGCGGCCGATGCCCGGCGAGTGGCAGGGCCGCAGCCCCTACGCGCCCGAATCCCAGGCCGACCTGACGGTGGGGCTGATGGACGTGCTGGGGATAGAGCGGGCGGTGCTGGTGGGCAACTCCGCCGGAGGGGCGGTGGCCCTGCTGACCGCGCTCACCTATCCGGAGCGGGTGGAGGCGCTGGTTCTGGTCTCCCCGGCCGTTTACGTCGGCGGAGGGACGCCGGGGTTCCTGCGCCCCCTGTTCAACACCCCCCAGATGCGCCACCTGGGGCCGCTGATCGCCCGCCAGATTCAGGACTGGGGGGTGGACTTTGCCCGCTCCGCCTGGCACGACCCGTCCCGGATCACCCCGGAGGCCTGGGAGGGGTACGCGCGCCCGCTGCGGGCCGAGAACTGGGATCGGGCCCTCTGGGAGGTGACCCGCGCCAGCCGTCCGCTGGGGCTGGATAAGCGCCTGGGGGAGGTGCGGATGCCCGTCCTGGTGGTCACCGGCGACGACGACCGCATCGTCCCCACTGCGCAGAGCATCCGGTTGGCATCCGAAATCCCCGGCGCCGAACTCGTCGTCATCCCCAACTGCGGGCACATCCCGCAAGAGGAGTGCCCGGAGGAGTTTCTGCGGGCAGTAGAAGAATTCATCCGATGAGGGGGTTGCGGCGAGGTTCTTGCTGCAAGCCAGTCAAATCCACAGATAAGCAGAAATATGAGCCGATTACGTCCGGAGAAACTGCACGTCCGTTTCACCGACGGGGCGACGGGGGATGGGCCGACCGTCCCCCGTCGCTACACCCTGACCCACTCCGACGCCACCGGGGACCTGTTCCTGACGGTGGGGCGGGAGTACGATCGGGAGCAACTATCGGGCCTGCAAACCCGGCTGATGCGGGATGAAGTGCTGGCGGAGTGGCAGGAGGAACCGGACGGGCTGGCCTTGCACGTCCATTGCCACGTCAGCGGGGGGCTGGTTCTGGGCACCGCGGCCCTGCGGGACGCCATCTTTCGCCGGGAATTGCCCCTGGCGCTGGAAGCGCTCCGCCACGGGGACGGGGGGTTCTTTGCGGCGCATCCGGAACTGGACCGGGCTCCCATCTGGGTACACTTCCACGCCAGCCAGCCCCGCTACCGGCCCGTGGAGCGCTGGGGAACGCCCGCGGATTATACAGTGAGGTGACAGGCGCTTCCGGAGCGTCTTTCCCATGACGAGACGGAGGGGAAAATGGCCCATACATGCGAAGGGATTGTCGTCCATTGTATGGACTTCCGCCTGCAGAAGTACCTGAACGACTGGTGTGAGCAGACTATGGGGAGCGGCAACTATGACCGGGTCAGCATTGCCGGGGCGGTGTATGACGCGGACCTGGTGCTGAAACATGTCGCTCTATCCCATCGTCTCCATCACATTCGGCGGGTAGTCCTGATCAACCACGAAGACTGTGGCGCGTACGGGGAGGCGGGGACGTACGAACGTCACAAGGCGGACTTAGCCAGGGTGCAGGGGATGATCCAGGCCCTGCTGCCCCATGTTCAGGTGGAAAAGTACTATCTCCATCTGGATGGGACGTTTGAACGAGTGGACGAACCGTAGACCGCTTTCTACGGCGCGGCCATCGGTGGTGAGCACGGATGGCACTCAGGAGGCGGCAATGGCAAGGGTATAGGTCCACCCACAGGCCCCTGGTTTCGTCCTGGAGGACTTTCGGGGGCATCCTGTGCGCCTATCCGACTACCAGGGGCGCAAACACGTCGTGCTGGCCCTCAACGGGTGCATTTCAATTCTATGGCAAGTTGTCCAATTGCGTGTGGGGCTCAGATTTGTAGACCGGATTTATCAACCCCCTCTCCCCTGCCCTCCTCCCCGTTGAGGGCGGACAGAACGTCCGCCCCTATAGCCCCGCGGGGAGGGGGGATTTTTGTATGGGTTTTGGCGCTGGCGGCCGAAGGCCGCCAGCGCCAAAACCCTTTTTCCCCTTCTCCCCCGCTTGCGGGGGAGAAGAGGGTTGGGGGGATGAGGGGGTGTTACCACCTGCCGAGAGACGATTTCCGCTTATCGTGCGAATCATCTGTCCAGCCGGAATATCGCCGGGCGGCCGATGAGAATTCCCCGGTCTTGCGCCATTGGTATTACCCCGCAATCTGCCATAAAACTGAAATGCACCCCAGGCCCCCCCTTTCACTTGCGATACCACTGAATAATGGTAGAATAATGGGAAGAACCCGCGCGGGGAACCCAAGGAGGGGAAATGCCCGAGAAAATCCTCGTCTGCGTCGCCTGGCCCTACGCCAACGGAGACCTCCACGTCGGCCACCTGGCTGGTGCCTACCTGCCGGCCGACATCTTCGCCCGCTACCACCGGCTGGCCGGCAACGACGTCCTGATGGTCTCCGGCTCCGACTCCCACGGTACCCCTATCACCGTCCGGGCTGAAAAGGAAGGGATCACCCCGCTGGAACTCTTTGAGCGCTACCATGCCCGCTTTCTGGATACCCAGCAGCGCATCGGCATCAGTTACGACCTCTTCACCCACACCGACACCGAAAACCACTATCGGGTCGCTCAGGACATTTTCCTGCGACTGCTGGAACGGGGATATCTGTACCGTCAGACCCAGTTGCAACTCTACTCTGAGACCGCGGGGAGATTTCTCCCCGACCGCTTCGTGGAAGGGACCTGCCCTCACTGCGGCTACACCGAAGCGCGCGGCGACCAGTGCGATAACTGCGGGCGTCTACTGGACCCGCTGGAACTGATTGACCCGCGCAGTAAAATAGATGGCAGCGTTCCCGTCCCCCGGGAGACGGAACATTTTTTCCTGAACCTGCCCCTCCTGCAGGACCGGATCGCCGCCTACCTGGCAGAGGGCAAGGACCACTGGCGGCCCAACGTGCTGGCTTTCTCCCGCAACTACGTCGCCGCGGGCCTACAGGGTCGCCCCATCACCCGGGATATTGAATGGGGCATCCCCGTCCCCCTGCCCGGCTACGAGGGGAAACGGCTCTACGTCTGGTTTGAGGCGGTCATCGGCTACCTCTCCGCCAGCATAGAGTGGGCGCGCAACCAGGGCCGCCCTGACGCCTGGAAAGAGTGGTGGTACGACCCCGCAGCCAAGTCCTACTACTTCATCGGCAAAGATAACATCCCCTTCCACACCATCATCTGGCCCGCCCAGTTGATCGGGATAGATCGGCTCTACGAAGATGACCCGTCCCGCCATCTGAACCTCCCCTACGACGTCCCGGCGAATGAGTTTATGAACCTGGAGGGAGCCCAGTTCTCCAAGAGTCGGGGGCGGGTGATTGAACTCATTGTCTATCTGGACCACTTTGATCCAGACCCCCTGCGCTACTACGTCACTTCGGTGATGCCCGAGACGCGGGATACGGATTTCAGTTGGGAGGACTTCGTCCGCCGCAACAACGACGAACTGCTGGCGACGTGGGGAAACCTGTGCCATCGGGTGCTGACCTTCGCCTACCGGCATTTTGAGGGCCAGGTGCCGGTGCCTGGGCTGATGGACCGCGCCGATGTGGGCCTGCTGGCCCGGATAGACGTATCTTTCGGCCCCATCGGCCGCCTGCTGAGCGAATGCCGTTTCCGCGCCGCCCTGAACGAAGTGATGAACCTGGCGCGGGAGGTCAACAAGTATCTGGAAGAAAAGAGCCCCTGGTTTCAGATCAAGGAAGACCGGACTGCCGCTGGAACGACCATCTATGTTGCTCTTCGTGCTATAGACTCCCTCAAGGTGCTTTTTGCACCGTTCCTCCCCTTCACCTCCGAAGCGCTCCACCGGTATCTGGGATATGAGGGGTCGCTGTTCGGCCGACCGTACATCGCCACCTTCCGGGAGGGCGAGCGGATTCACGACGCGCTCTGCTACGACCCGGCAGGTGCTGCAGGACGGTGGGCGCCGAGCCAGTTGCCAGCCGGACAGGCCCTGCAGCCCCCGCAGCCCCTCTTCCGAAAACTGGAACTGGCAGAAATAGAGGCGGTTTTCGGATAATATCCCC
>CAKZOY010000313.1 GCA_937138275.1 uncultured Chloroflexota bacterium | reverse complement strand
AGTCGGGAGTCGGAAGTTGGAAGTTGGAAGTCGGAAGTCGGGGTTCGGAGGATTCTTTATCTGGCGCTGCCGTTTATTCCCGCGGGGCTGTGGGCCCTGTGGGCGCTGCCGGTGACGGCCGGATTCGGGAGTTTCGCCACTGGAGGCCCCCCTTCCCCGGCTGTCTTCCTGAAAGAACTGGGCCCCGACCTGCTCACCGCTGCCGACCTGCTGGCCCCTCTCTCCGGCGCGCTCTCCGCTCGTCGGGGGTACGGCCTGCTGGCGGCGGGCGCGCTGGGATGGCTCTGGATCGCTGCCCATTCCTCCGCTGGGCGCACAGGGGCAGCGGCGCTCTTGCTGGGGGCCCCCGCCCTGTTCCTGTTCTGGCAGATTCGCCCTGTCCACCACAGCCGCTACCTCTTCTGGGCGCTTCCGCTGGTCGCTCTGGGGGCCGCCGCGCTGGCGGGGGGCGTGGGGAACGACGGCCTCCGATTTCGCGCCCTCCGGTGGGGGCAGGGGGTACTGGCCCTGCTGGCCGCGGCGGTAGCCCTGACCTGGGGCGGTCGCACGGCCGTGGCGCTGCAGGAGACTCCCCGCACTGTCTGGTATCCGGACTTCCGGCAGGCCGCCACGCTGGTCAATACTCGCGCCCAGGAAGGCGACCGCGGCCTGACGGTCGCCGCGCACGGCATCCAGGCCTTGCGCGTCTACCGGACGACCGTCCCCTTTGCCGCCGGGCCGGAAATCGGCCAGCGGGTGACGCCGGAGGAAGGGGCGCGCCTGGCAGAGATGCACCGTCCCCCAAACGGAGGGCGGTTCTGGCTGCTCCTCTATCAGGACGACGCAGTGGACCCCAGCGGGATAATCGTGGGGACGCTGGAGGAAGCCGGAGGGTATCGGGTGGAGATGCTCTACAGCCGGGAACTGCGCCTCTACGCCTACACGCTGCCCGAAGGGGTGTCGTTCCGCCCCCTGGCCCCGGCGCGGGAACTACAGGCCGCCTTTGCAGGGGGAATCGCCTTGCACGGGGCGACGGTCCATCGGGAGGGGCATCTGATGCCCGTTTACCTCTTCTGGGAACTGACAGCCCCGCAGGAGAAAGGGTGGACCGGTTCCGTCCATCTGGTGCGGCAGGTGGGGGAACGGCCGATCACCCAGTGGGATAAGCCCATCCTCAACGAGTACTGGCCCCTGCCGCGGCTGCCGGTAGGGGAGATTTTGCCGGACCGGTACGAGGTCATCATCCCCCACGACCTCCCGCCCGGAACGTACATCCTATACGCGCTCCTCTATGACCCGACCACCGGCGAGCGCCGCCGTCTGGAAAACGGCGAGGAGATAGCGGTATTGGGGACGGTGGAATGGAAGTAGCACGTAAAACGTGAAACGTGAAACGTGAAGCGTAAAGCGTAAAACGTAAAATGTGAAAACTCTGTGCCTCTGCGGTGAATCCCCCGACACCTACCCACTACCCCCTACCGACTACCCCCTACCGACTACCGACTACCGACTACCGACTACCCCCTACCGACTACCCCCTACCCAGTCTACCACCTCGCATCCGCGGGCATTCCCGGCTTCAGCGCCCGGTCGGGGTTGGGGATGACGACTTTGACGGCGAAGACCAGGTTGACCCGCTCCTGTCGCGTCTGGACGTTGCGGGGGGTGAATTCGGCCTCGGTGGCAATGGTCGCCACGTGCCCGGTGAAGACCTGGCCGGGGAAGGAGTCCACCGTCACCCCCACCTGCTGCCCCACCTGCACCTGCCCGATGCGGTCCTCGGGGATGTAGAGCACCAGGGTCACCGCATCCAGGTTGGTCAGGGTGAGGGTGGGCACCCCGGCGGCGGCCGTCTCCCCCACCTGGGCGTTGCGGGTGGCGACGGTGCCGGTGATCGGCGAGACCAGGGTCAACTGGGCGCCCTGGGCCTCCACCAGGGCCAGGGCGGCGCGAGCCTGGCGCAGTTGCGCCTCCGCCAGGGCGATTTCCTCCCGGGTCGGGCCGGCTTCCAGCGCCTCCAGCGCCGCCTTTGCCGCCTCTACCCCGGCCTCTGCTGCCTTCAGGCGGGCCTCCGCGGCGTGGACCTGGGCCAGAAGGGTCAGGGGACGGTTGCGGATGGCGATGAGGACCTCCAGATACCGCCGCGCGCCGTCCAGTTTGGCCTGGGCGGCCTCCAGCGCCGCCCGCGCGGCGCGGGTGCGGAAGTCGTCGGGGCCGTAGCGGCCCTCGGTGTCGGCCAGGTCGGCCTTCGTCCGCTCCACTTCCTGCTCCGTCAGCCCTACCTGGGTGCGCGCCTCGGCAATCTGCAGGTCCAGGTCCTGAGGGTTGGACAGGGCCCGCCGGGCGTTCTCCAGCGCTTGCTGGGCGCCATCCCGCTCCGCTTCCGCCTGTTGCAACGCCGCCCGCGCGGCGGCGATCTCGGCGGGACGGGCTCCGGCCTGTAGGCGGGCCAGGTTCGCCTCCGCCGCCGCCACCGCCGCCTCTGCCTCCCGTCGCTTTGTCTGCCAGAGCGCGTCGTCCAGGCGCACCAATACCTGCCCCGGGATCACCTTGTCCCCTTCGTCTACCAGAATCTCGGCGATCCGCCCGCTCACCTCCGGGGCGATGCGCACTTCCGTCCCCTCAACGAAGCCGGTGGCGGTCAACGGGGAACCGTTCGCCTTTCCCGCGCCGTTCCCCTTGCAGGCGACCAGCAGGCAGACCAGAAAAACCGCAAGCGCTGCGCTTCGTTTGTTCATCATCGGCCTCACAATCCGGGGAATCCTGTTGATTCTCACAAAGTCGTATCCTGCCCCTTGCCCTGGTAGGATTCTGGGCTTTCTTCGTTGCTGGGGATTCCCTTTTCCCCCTCACCCCCCTTGCCCCCCTCTCCCCCTGTCCTGACGGGCGGAGGAGAGGGGGGAAGAGAGGGTTTTTGGGGCGGCGGCTTCGCCGCCGCCCCAAAAACCCCATCTTTTCTCCCCCCTCCCCGTGCGGCTGTAG